>DCQT01000027.1:0-10716 GCA_002323535.1 Bacteriovoracaceae bacterium UBA1511 | reverse complement strand
ACCAAAGCAACTCCAAGCGATCCCATTCCATATAAAAAATATTTTAAAGTAGGAGAGTCGGTCTCTTTTTTTCTTGCAAAATACTCTGTGAGAAAAACACCAACAACCATTAGCGCTACTGTTAACTGCACAGGAATCCCTGTGAAGTAAAAAAACATAAATACACCGGTTAAAATAAGGACGCTTCCAACGAGGTAGCGTACCTGCTTTGCTTTTGAGAGGTACCCGAGTCTTCTTAGGTTTAAAAGAATAATAAGACCGACAAAAGCATACATAGCGACAAAGTCAAAAGTCTGAAGGATCATTGTATAACTCATGTGGTATACAAAAGAGCAAAGTCCAACAAACACACCTAATGGGCCGAAGAGTTTTGCTGTCGTTTGGTTTTTGTTTGAGGCAATTATCCAAATGGCGATTCCCATACCAATAAATGCTAAATTGGACCAAGTGTTTGCTGGTTCGGTTATCCATCCGCAAACTGTTGCCTCACACCACTTCACATTTGGCTTTGCGATTTCGCTTAGCTCATACCAAGGACATTGAGGGGCAAGTGATGGAATTTCCATTATACTTCCTTATTCGGGTGAATCTTCTGGGGTTTTACTTAATCTAGACCCAGTAATTTTTAAAATAAAAGCTAACAAACAAAAAAGCGCCAAAAAACATTATTTGGCTCGTTAGAACCCAGTTCTTTTTTTCTTGAATGCCGCCGATGTTAGTTAAGCTCCAAACAATTAAACCGCTCATGACCGCCTGGATTTGCAGTGGCATAGTCTTAGCGTTGGCGAGTGTAAAACCAAATAGTATTAGGGAAAAGATGAACTGAGTCGTGATAGCAACAACGGGGTATCCACTTCTTTTTTTATCGTATTTAATTAACTCCTCAGGTGTTATTTGGGCGACATCACCGTAAGGCTCTAAATTTCTTGGTCTCCATTCAGGTTTTGAAACCCAGACCTTTAATTTATCAACAGGGTGACTTGCCATCTTTGCTTCACCCCAAAGTTTTTTGTAATATCTAAAGTTCGCCCAAAGAGGGTTCCAGGTATTTGAAGGATTCACAATTCCATAAACAACTGGTGCCTTTTCCTCTGCGAATGTCCCAAAAATTTTATCCCATACGATAAATATAGCTCCAAAGTTTTTATCTACATACTCAGGGTTTCGTCCGTGATGAACTCGATGATGGGAAGGAGTGACAAAAACTTTTTCCATCCAGCCAAGCTTACCAATGTATTGAGTATGTACCCAAAATTGATAAATGATAACAATTCCCATTACACCAATAAAAACGGGTGTAGGTACTCCTAGTACTGCTAGTGGTAGGTAAAAAAACCAACTATAAAATCTTGTAAGCCAGCTTTGTCTCATTGCAACTGATAAGTTGTACTCTTCACTTTGGTGATGAACGACGTGTGAGCCTACGAGAATATTGGTACGATGACTCGCACGATGGAAAAGGTAGTAAGACAAGTCAGCAAGCAGTAAAGCGATGATCCAGTGTATAGGGTTTGCTGAGTCAAATTTTAAAAATCCCGTATGGTTATAGATCCAGGTGTAACAATAAATTTGCACTACTTTACTTACAACTCCAATAGCCTGCTGCCCGAGCCCATTAGATAAGTTGGAAATTGAATCATTGAATCGGTAGAGCTTATCTTTTCTTAGGTGACTTACGATCATTTCAAGAATCATGCTGACAATAAAAACGGGAACGGCGAGTGTTACATAGCTATTTGTATCCATCTAAATTAACTCCAATTTTCAGTACAATATAATTCTAAAGAGACAAATTTAGCTGTCAATCTAATCAAAAATTCCTAAAATATGGGTATTGAATTGAAAGGAGTTTTTCAGATGCTTAAGTGCTTGTTATTACTCGGTGTTTTGGTTTCATGTTCATCTATTAAAAATAAGGATAACGCCAAGGTAGAAAAAAAATCTATTTCTAAAATAGAAAAAGAAAAACTAAAAAAACTTAAAAGTGAAATTAAGTTTGCCAGAAGTCTGAGTGATCTTGTTGGCTGTAGTAAGCTAGGCGAGCTAAATTTAAATAAATTTGATCGAAATAAACTTGAGTACTTTGTTTATCTAGAAACCAGTAAGTTAGGAGGAGACACGCTCTCTGAAGTCTCTGAGCATAAAAGAAGAGAAAGACCAGAAGGGGAGACGGTTTTCTCTCAAGGAAAGATTAAACATTTCTTTAAGAGTGATGTTTACAGATGTAAATAAAATCACTTTTTTGAGTTTTTAACTCAAGAACCAATGAATATATTCGATAAGTTTAAATGCAGAAGTTAAATGTAATTTCTCCTGTTTATTTTGATGTTCCATGCGCTAAGGAGTTGATGGTAAACATTAAAAAATCTCTTCCAGGGTATTCGATCCACTTTTACTTTATTGATGATTCAGCTGGTGCGGATAATGAGATGAACGAATTCTCCAATACCCCCGGAGTAACGGTTATAAGGCCAATAGTTAACCTTGGTCATCAACGGGCGATTGTTTTTGCTCTCAGAAAACTTGCCCCGACTTTCGACAAAAACGATTTGATCGTTACTTTAGATAGCGATGGAGAGGACCTTCCAGAACACCTCTCGGGCCTTATAAGTTCGCTGGAGGATGATTATAGTTTTTCTCTGGCAAAAAGAACGAAGAGACAAGAATCGCCACTTTTCAAGTTTATGTATTTCTTTTTTAAGTTATTTTTTAGGGCGGCTACAGGAATTACTGTTAAGACAGGAAACTTTGCTTGCTTCAAATCAAAAGCGATATGTAAAATTATTCACCACCCATTTTTTGACCTTTGTTACAGCTCTGTATTTTTGAGTTTGAAATTAAACCTTAATTTAGTTCCATGTGAAAGAGGGAAAAGGTACTCGGGAGAATCAAAGATGAATACGGTGGGGCTGATCTCTCACGGAATAAAAATGTTGATGCCCTTCTTGGATAGAATTTCTATTAGGGCTTTAATCGCGTGCGCAACACTCAGTGGCTTTTCAATTATTTCTGTTATTTTGGGGTTGTCTCTTGAGGGAGTTCTTGGTTTTTACATGCAAAGGTCCGTAAAGGTAATTTTGTTATCCACTTTCGTTATTTCCACACTTGCTGGTTTAAATATGATGGTTTTATTTTCAATATTTAGTCAAAGCATGAGAGATGCTTATAAATTTGTTGACCTAGAATCGGTTAAAGATAAGAACAACGTTGAATTAAAAAGTGTGTCCTAGAGTTTTAAAATGAAAACTCACTAAGCTTTGAGCTCAGGAAAGTGATTAGTTTGACGTATTTTTCCAAGACCAACCCAGCAATTCCCCAACAAGGAATGAGTGTCCAAAGACTGTAACCATCTTTAAAAATTTTAAACTTACTTTCTTTGTAATAGTCCCAAGGATAAAAACCTAGTATTTTTTTGTATATGAAACCTCCTATGATTTCACATTTTGTGAAAGCAAGCGCCCATATAACGTACCTCGCAGAGATAGGAAAATCGCTGATCCAGTAGAAAAACGGTTTATAAAGAAAGTAAACCCCCAAACCATGTATGGGAATCATGTATAAGCTGACAAATCCCTCAAGGTACTTGTGGGGTGTTTGTTTTTTAAGTTTTTTTCCCAGGCACCTCTCGATCCCACAAACAGAGAAAATTATCTCCATAGTTAAACCAAAAAAAACAAAGAAAGTTATTTCAAAGATTATTTGATAAGTATTCATAATTAAAAGGTTAATACTCCTTGTTCTTGTTGTAAATTTTACAGTACTAATGTGCGTCTTGTTGGCCGTCACCTATATGGTATTAGTCTAAAAACCTTTCCTATTTGGGGTGAAAGTTGGAAGCATATACATACACATTGTGTGCAAATTTTTGCTTTGCTCTTGGAGCGATTACTTTCACTAACTTTTCAAATAAGCTTGGTCACTTATGGATGAATAAGTTTAAGGCTTTAGTTGCATTCATATTTTTCTTTTTGACTGCTCTTATTAACGAACAAGTATTTTTTCCTGGCCTTAACCTTTTTGCACTCTTAGTTCTTTCTGGCTTTTTGGGATTGGGTATTGGAGATACGTTAATTCTCAAATCATTTGTGAACATGGGACCAGGTAGGACACTTTTAATCTTTGGTTTTCAGCCGGCGTTTCTTGGTATTTTAGGTTATGCTTTTCTCGGGCAGTCATTAAAAATAGGGCATTTAGTAGGGATTGTATTTTGTATTTTATGTTTGGCCATCCTAAGTGTTGAGTCCCGAAAAAAGAACAAAGAGTTCTCTTTAAAGTACATTGCAATTGCTATGAGCGGAATATTTTTTGATTCATTTGGGGTTATGATTTCAAGGCACTGTTTTGAAAGCTCTAACTTACTTACAAGTTTCAACGTGAATTTTTTTAGAATATTTGGGGCAGCGCTTGCTTACTTAATTTTAACAAAAACGGCATCAAAGAAAATTAGTATTATAACAGGTTTGAAAAGCATAACCAGGAAGGAAAGACTTCAGGCAATAGCAGGTGCCTTCTTGGGGACATTTATTTCTCTATCGTTTTTTTTGAAAGCAATTCAAGTTGGAAATTTAGCTGTTGTAAGTGCAGTGAGTTTAACAGGTGTCGTTTTTTCATCCTTATTTGAATCTATTCAAAACAAGAAATGGCCTTCTAGATATTTCCTAAGTGCATTATGCTGTTTTTTTATTGGGATGTACTTTGTCTTTACATTAAAATAAGAGTCTCATAAGTTCGGTATTATCCTATTAAAAAAGGGACGCTGTGAGCTCTACTCAATCCAATCGTGAAAAATACATATACTCAAACCTTAAACATTATTACCCTCGCCCACTTGAGCTAAAGTCCGGCTTAGGAAGTTATGTTAAAGATATTAAAGGTAACACTTATTTAGACTTCATTGGTGGGATAGTCACGATATCTATTGGGCATAATCATCCTAGGGTAAAAAGAAAAATAATATCGCTTTTGGAAGAAAATCAAATTCAACACACTTCAACTTTATATGCCTCAGAGCACGTAGGGAAAGCGGCAAAGAAACTAGTGAGTCTTGCCGGTTTAGAGGGGTACCAAGTTTACTTTTCAAATTCAGGCTCTGAAGCTAATGAGATAGCTGTCCTTACGGCTAGGGAGGCCACAAAAAGGCAATTGGTCGTAAGCCTAAGGCATGGTTATCATGGCGGTACAAATGCAACGCTTAATCTCTGTGGACACTCCTCTTGGAAGTTTCCACATCAGCCATCATCGAATGTTTCTCACATTGAGGCTCCTTATTGCTATAGGTGCCCTTATGATAAGAAGCCTGATTCTTGTTCCATTCCCTGTGCAGACGATTTAGATAGATTAATTGAAACCTGCACAGCAGGGGAGGTTGCTGCGGTGATTGTTGAGCCAGTAATGGGAGTCGGAGGCTTTATTGATGGACCCAAAAAGTATTATCAAAGAATTTATGAAATTATCAAAGATAATGGTGGTTTATACATATCTGATGAAGTTCAAACAGGAGTTGGTAGATTGGGAGAGAACTTTTTGGGTGCTAGTGATTTTGGAATATCTCCCGATATTGTGACAATGGCGAAGGGCTTAGGAAATGGAGTCCCGGTCGGCGCGACTATTGCCAGTTCAAATTTGATAAAAAACCTCAATGGAAAAACTCACTTTTCCACCTTCGGTGGAGATCCTTTTCAGATGGCCCAGGTCTATGAGGTTTTATGTGAGATTGAGGACCAATCGTTAATGAACAATGCAAAGGTGATGGGAGGAGAGTTAAAGTCACATATCATGGGATTAAAAGCTAAGTATCCATACATCGGAGATGTCAGGGGTCGTGGGTTGCTATTAGGCTTTGAACTTATAAAAGGGGACAAAAGTCCAGACAGCGACAAATGCAATGACCTTCTTGAGTTATGCTTGGGGGAAGGACTATTAATTGGAAAAGGCGGGCTTAGAGGAAATGTCATTAGATTAGCACCTCCTTTAAATATCTCCGCAAATGAGCTAGAGGAATTTAAGTTAAAACTTTCAAGATCATTAGAAAAGTTAAACTTACTTTGATTAAAAATAAGCTTTACTTAGGTAGTTAAACTAAAACTCTTCTTTTAAAACCATCCCATGCTTGTGCGCGACCTCGTAGCTAAATGGGAGTTTTGTATGAAAGTTAAATACTGCCCCCTTAAGGTTGCAATCGACAAATTTTGCACTTTCGAGATTCGAGTTGCACAAGTCAACATCTTGAAGGTTTGTCTTTTGGAACATCACTCCATCTAGATTTGACCATCTTAGGTTTACTCGGCTTAAATCTGATTGGTTAAAAACACTATACTTCAATGAAGAGCATTCTAAATTAGCCTCACTGAGATTTGCTCTGAAGAATGTTGTATTTTGTACAGATGAGTAGTCCATTTGGGCTTCAGTCATGTTAGAGTGAATGACCTTTGAAGATATTAGGCGACTTTTTTTTAGGTTAATACTTTTAAGATTTGAATGTCTTATAACCAAAAGCTTGTGGTTAGAAGCTTCCATAAAACTTGAGGAGAGGTCGCAATCAACAATTTGTCCGACCTTTGGCATGGTAGTTAAGTCTGTCTTTGGCAAAGCCTTGTGGGCTATCCTTAGTCTTCTGAATGATCTTGACATAAAGTACCTCATATATAGTTGCAAGAGTTGTGCGCTGCGCTCAATACTTGCAATTTTTTTATACTTTGAAAAGTATGACTAACTAAACACGGGTTATCAAGTCCCCTAAATAACGAGAAAGCCATAGAGTAAAGTGAATAAAATATAGATATAGGCTGTAAAAACTCTAAGCTATTGAGTTTTATACTTTTTGTATAGGTATTGGTCCGTGATTTCTTTTTTTCTTCATTTACAATGTCCGTGTAAAGTTTTAGAAACTTCTAAAATATTCTGACATTACTTATGTATTTTTGACACCTTAACGCGTAGAGGAAAAATGGCAAAGATTTCAAAAGGATTGGACATACCATTCAAGGGGTCCCCATCTACAACAGTTTTTACTAAAAACACCACATATTCAGCTATTGTCGGGGAAGACTACAAAGGTCTTAAACCCAAAATGCTCGTTTCAGAGGGTGACTCAGTCTCAATTGGCCAACCTTTATTTGTCGATAAAAGAGTAGAGGGGGCTAACTACTGTTCACCTGTGTCTGGAGTCGTCACTTCAGTTCAAAGAGGTTCAAAAAGAGTACTTCAAAATGTCATTGTTAAGAATGAATCCTCGACCTTTTATTCATTTGAGAACTACAAGGGCGGAGATCTATCAAAATACACTGCAGATGAATTAATTTCTTTGCTTTTAGAGTCAGGCTGCTGGACATCCCTAAAAAGAAGACCTTTTAGCACTATCGCTAATCCAGACGAGAGTCCCTCCAGTATTTTTGTTACTGCAATGGATACAAACCCTTTAAGTTTTGATCCGTGTATTTTAATTCAAAGAAACCAAGTTGCATTCTCCGAAGGGCTTAAAGCTCTTGAGAAGATTAAAGGTGTCCCTGTTCACGTATGCGTCAAAAATGGACATCGGTTTTCTGTGCCAAAATCAGATAATATTGAAGTACATGAGTTTTCAGGACCTCACCCTAGTGGAAACGCTGGAACACACATCCATCATATCGATCCTGTGAATTCTTCCAAAGTTGTATGGTCAATCGGTTACCAAGATGTAGTAGCGATAGGAAAGTTATTATCTAGCGGTCAGTTTTACTCAACACGCTGGGTTTCTTTAGCAGGTCCTGGAGTTAAAGAGCCAAAGATTATATCAACATCATTAGGGGCTGACGTTTCTGAGGTAATTGAGGGAGAGTTAAAGGCTACCCTAGGTGAGAGTAGAGTTATTAATGGATCTGTTCTTACTGGAAAAAAAGTTGATGAGACCTTTAAATTTTTAGGGCGATTCTCACAAATAATATCAGTTCTAAAAGAAGATAGAGAGAGAGTTTTTCTTGGTTGGCATGATGCGGGATTTGATCGGTTCTCAGTTATGAGGACTTTTTTATCTAAATTGAATCCAACAAAAAGGTTTAGCTTTGGTACCTCTACACATGGGAGTTATAGAGCAATGGTTCCAGTGGGAGCTTATGAAAAAGTATTTCCATTTGATATGCTCCCAACTCTTTTGCTTAAAGCGCTATGTGCGGGTGATACGGATGATGCACAAGCGCTAGGATGTTTAGAGTTAGATGAGGAGGATTTAGCTTTATGTACATTTGTTGATCCTGGAAAGGTTGATTATGGGCCCTTACTTAGAAAAAGCTTAAATACGATTGAAAAAGAAGGATAATTTCTATGAGGTTTTTAAGAGATATATTAGATTCTCAGCATAAAAACTTTACTGGAGAAGGTAAGTTCTCAAAGTTTTATGCCATTTATGAAGCAATTGATACATTTGCGTTTACCCCTGGTGCGGTAACTAAAGGTCAAACGCACGTAAGAGACGGCTTAGATTTAAAAAGGCTGATGGTTACAGTTGCTGTAGCTCTTATGCCATGTATTTTGCTTGCGTTATTTAATACTGGTTATCAAGCTAATTCTGTCTTATATTCACAAGGAGTTTCGGAGCTTGATAGTTGGAGAGGGTTTATTCTTTCGACTCTAGGATTGTCACTTGACCCATCTAATTATGTTTCAAATTTTATTCATGGCGCCTTGTATTTTGTTCCTGTATTTATTGTGACAAATATTGTTGGTGGTTCAATTGAGGGAATTTTTTCAGTAATTAGAAAGCATGAAATTAATGAGGGCTTCCTCGTGACTGGACTATTGTTTCCATTAACTCTACCTCCAACAATTCCTCTCTGGCAGGTTGCCTTAGGAATTGCTTTTGGAGTTATCTTCGCCAAAGAAGTTTACGGCGGCACAGGTAAGAACTTTCTTAACGTAGCTTTGACGGCTCGAGCCTTCTTATATTTTGCATACCCTGCAGAGATTTCAGGTGACGCGGTTTGGACTGCAGTTGATGGATACACTGGAGCAACGACTCTTGGAATCGTTCCTTTGATGGGGATGGAGGGTGTTAACCTTTCATGGCTAGACGCTTTTATAGGCTTTATTCCCGGATCAATGGGAGAGACTTCAGCATTAGCAGCTTTAATGGGAGCGGGGCTTCTGCTTTTAACAGGGATTGGAAGTTGGAGAATCATGCTTGGTTCAGTTCTTGGCCTTGTGGTTACGGCAACGCTTCTTAACCTTATTGGTAGTGAAACAAACCTAATGTTTGAGATGCCCGCATACTGGCACCTTGTTGTCGGAGGGTTTGCTTTTGGAACTGTCTTTATGGCGACAGACCCAGTTACAGCACCAACAACTTTTAATGCTCAGTTCGGTTACGGCTTGTTAATTGGATTTATGACTGTACTTGTCAGAGTTATTAATCCGGCTTTTCCAGAGGGGATAATGCTGGCGATTTTATTCGCTAATGTTTTTGCACCACTAATGGATTGGTTTGTTGTCCAAAATAATATCAGAAAAAGGAATGCTAATTATGCAAAGTGATTCAGTTAAGAGAACTTTTGTTGTTGCTTTTTTCCTGTGCCTTTTTTGCTCAGTTCTTGTGTCTGGGGCGGCAGTTTTGTTGAAAGAGAAGCAAGTAGAAAATAAGAAACTTGATATTAAAAAGAACTTACTCATTGCAAGTGGACTTCTAGATGGCAGTGAAGCTTCAAAAGAAATTATCGAGAGTAAATTTAAAAGAGTTAAAACGATTGTTGTAGATCTTGAGACAAATGAAATTGTTGATAGCGTGGATCCAGAGTCTTTTGAGATGAGAAAAAATGCAAAAGATCCGAGTAAAAATATCTCTCTAGATTCATCGGTAGATATTGCAAAAATTTCTAAAATTTCCAAACTATCAAAAATATATCTTATCTCAAGCGATAGTGGGTCAATCGATAAAGTTGTTTTGCCTGTTCATGGAAAAGGTTTGTGGTCAACGCTTTATGGTTTTCTCGCTCTAGATAAAGATAAAAAAACAATTAAAGGATTAGGGTTCTATGAGCACGCTGAGACTCCCGGTCTTGGTGGTGAAGTTGATAACCCAAATTGGAAAAAAACTTGGGTTAATAAAGTTGCTTACAATGAATCAGGAAAGCCTACAATCAAAATAGTGAAAGGCTCAGTAGACCCTAATGCAAAAGGTTCAGAGAGTATGGTTGATGGACTCTCTGGAGCAACCATTACAGGTAATGGTGTTCAAGCGCTTGTTAATTTTTGGCTCAGTGATTCTGGTTATGGAAAAGTCTTAAACTCTTTAAGTCTTGAGGGAGCAATTTAGTTATGTCCGTTAAAAAAGTAGTACTAGAACCTATTTTTACTAATAACCCAATAGCACTACAGATTCTAGGGATTTGCTCTGCTCTTGCGGTAACTACAAAACTCGAAACTGCTTTGGTCATGTCTGTGGCCGTCACGCTAGTTATCTCCTTAAGTAACCTTTTTGTTTCTTTGATTAGAAATTATATTCCTTCTTCAATCCGAATTATTGCTCAAATGACGATTATTGCAAGTCTCGTTATTGTGACCGATCAAGTTTTGAAAGCTTTTTTCTTTGAGATTGCAAAAAGTATGAGTGTCTACGTAGGACTAATTATCACTAACTGTATTGTCATGGGGCGAGCAGAAGCCTACGCGATGAAAAACAATCCAATAAGCTCATTTTTTGATGGAATTGGTAACGGACTTGGTTACTCCATTGTTCTCATTTTTGTT
>DCQT01000111.1:3470-3666 GCA_002323535.1 Bacteriovoracaceae bacterium UBA1511 | reverse complement strand
AGCAGTATGCATAGACACAATGAGTGACTCTGGTGTTTCAGCTCTCAGGTCAGTTCTTTCAATACCTGTTATTGGTCCTGGTAGAACGTCTATGCTAACGGCAATGTCACTTGGCTCTAAATTTTCAATAATAACTATGTGGAAAAAATGGTTTCACCTTTATGAGAAAACTATAAATGATCTTGGAATAAAAAGC
>DCQT01000111.1:0-3112 GCA_002323535.1 Bacteriovoracaceae bacterium UBA1511 | reverse complement strand
TCCTGACAATCAAGCATTGTTAGATGGAAAAGAAGAAGAAATTTTTCCTCTTTTAGAAAACGAGGCTAAAAAAGCCATAGTTGAGGACAATGCGGAAGTTATTATTTTGGGTTCAACAACAATGCATCAAGCGCATAGTTTCTTGTCATCCCGCTTGCCGGTTCCTGTAATTAATCCAGGACCACTCACTTATAAAAAAGCAGAGCTACTTTTAAGCTCTGGCCTCTCTCATAGCCGAAATGCTTATCCTACCTCTCCACTAGAAAAAAGCACCATGCTTAAAGCAATGCTGAAGACCGCTTCAGATTTTGAACATTAGGTCTTGTCAAGTTTCCTTATCTAGTGTGTTCTCACCAGCCATGTAGACGCGCACTTCAGAAAAAATACCATCTTTTAAAGTAAAAAAATTGCAATTGGATTTAAATACAATTTTGCCGTTATGAAGAATGTTTTTGACTTGAAACCTTACGGCAACCTGATTGCTAATGGGGTCGTTAATAAAACAAAACTCTTTATGTTCAACTGACTTATGGTTTTTCCATAATCTTTTAAACATACCTGTGATTTCTTGATGTCCAATTAACTCTATTCCATGGGTTTCTATTGAAAAAACACAGTCCACAGTTAAGGTTTTAAGAATTTTGTTGATGTTTTCCTCATCAACACCTTTGAAATAGTTAAGTACCAATTCTTTAGGATTATTTTTTTTCATAGTTCGTTTTCTAGTTTAGAGTTCTTTGTAAATATCTGAGATTCAATAAATTGTAATTTTCTCAATTCTTTAATTTGCATTCTTTATATAATTTTATTTTTTAAGAGTTCTTGTTGATCTGAGTCAGAGTACCCAAGACCGTCAAGAATTTCTTTATTGTGTTCGCCCACTTTTTGTGGACCCAGCCAGGCTACTTGCCCAGGGGTTTTGCTGAGCTTAGGGACTATTCCTGGAACTTTAATTGTTCCAAAAGTTTCGTCTTCTAATTCCAAAATCATTTCTCGAGATTTAAATTGCTCATCCTCAACAATATTCTCGATCGAGTTTATTGGCCCCCAAACTACACCTTTATCATCAAGCTTTTTGCCTATCTCTTTCATGGTTAGAGTTTTCGACCAATCAGCAATTAGTAAATCAAGCTCTTCAGCGTTGTTACCTCTAGCCTTATGATCAAAAAATCGAGGGTCTTTGATCCACTCAAGTTTGTCCATAGCTTCGCAAAGCCTTTTGAACATAGTGTCGAGATTTGCTGCTATTACAACAAAGTTATCATCCGAGGTTGGGTAGATATTCGAAGGCGCCACATTTGCTAACCCTGTTCCGCTTGGCTTTCGGATTATGCCACATTTATCGAACTCTGGGAGTGTACCCTCCAGCATTGCGAAACAGCTTTCTGTAATAGCAGCATCGACAATCTGACCTTTACCATCATTAGCTTGACGCTCAACAAGTGCCATTAAAAAGCCCTCAACGGCAAACATAGCGGTCAGCGTATCTCCAAGAGAAATGCCAAACCGTGGTGGAGGTGTGTTTGGAAAGCCATTTATGAATCTTAGCCCCCCCATTGCTTCTCCTATACTGGCAAAACCTGGCCTGCTTGCCGATGGGCCTGTTTGTCCAAAACCAGAAACTCTGACTATTATAAGCTTCGGATTAATTTGATGGAGTTCTTCTGGAGACATGCCCCACTTTTCAAGAGTGCCAGGTTTGAAGTTTTCAATAAGTCCATCAGCGGTGGAAAGTAATTGACGTACTATTTCTTGCCCTTCTTTTTCTCTTAAATTTACAGTTAAAGACTTTTTGTTTCTTGCAAGCGTTGGCCACCAGAGTGATTTACCTTTATACCGGTGATGCCCCCACTCTCTCATAGGGTCGCCGGATCCTGGCGTTTCAACTTTAATCACTTCTGCACCAAAATCAGCTAAGCGGCTCCCAACATACGGACCAGCTAGAAGCTGTCCCATCTCAATAACTTTAATGCCATTCAACGGGCCAAAATTTTTATTATTCATTAATCCCTCTTTAACAGTTCACCTCTTTTATAAAATCTCTTATAATCCAAATGTTCATATAAGAACTAAAAAATCAACATTGAGAAAAAGCCTGTCATGGCTAGGGTTATATTCGGCATGTCTAACTCTCTGGAAATAATAGATGTTACGCCCCGCGATGGGTTACAAAATGAACCTGTGATATTCTCAATTGGAGAGAAATTAGAATTAATTTCTCGTTCGATAGAAACTGGTATCTCTCGGATAGAAGCAGCGAGTTTTGTAAACCCTAAAAAAGTTCCTCAGATGGCTAATCCGGAGCAGCTTTTGGATAAGCTCTCAATTAAAAAGAAGGCAAAGTATAGTGGGTTAGTATTAAATGAAAGGGGTTATAAAAGGGCAGTGGATTCCAAATGTGATGAAATAACATTTGTAATTGTAGCTTCTGACGAATTTAGTTTAAGAAACCAAGGTATGACGACTGCACAGAGTATTGAATACATTTCAAAATTACTCAAAAATAGAGAAGCAGGAATAAAAGTCTGTATTTCAATTGCTGCTGCTTTTGGGTGTCCGTTTGAGGGTGTGGTAAGGCCATCTCAAGTAATAGAAATTGCTGAAAAATGTTTAGATCTTTGCCCCGATGAAATTTCTTTGGCAGACACAATTGGAGTTGCTATTCCAAAAGACGTGAAGGAAAAGGTTGAGCCTTTGATTTCTTTGTATTCAAATACACCAGTCCGTCTACATTTACACAACACTCGTAATACAGCGATTTCTAATGCTTGGACTGCATTTGAACTGGGGGTTAAACGATTTGATGCTAGTTTTGGCGGTATTGGCGGCTGCCCCTTTGCTCCCAATGCTACAGGAAATGTTGCTATAGAAGATCTTGTTTATTTGTTTGAAAGATCCGGCTTCGATACTGGAGTTGATCTTGATGCGTCAATAAAAGTAGCAGAATGGCTAAGCGGACAGGTAAAGCACCCCTTACCCAGTGCTCTTTTGGCCGCAGGTGATTTCAAGATTTAAAAATTGAAATATGATTAAAATTTAATCATTTCGAAAAAACCATTTCAAAAATTGCCTGAATACACTCTTAAAAAATTTAAATATTGAAAAAGTTTCG
>DCQT01000054.1 GCA_002323535.1 Bacteriovoracaceae bacterium UBA1511 | reverse complement strand
CAAACAAGATGTGGCGAAGTCTATTGACTCTAGTGAGAGTTTTTATGGAGAAATTCTTGGAGAGGGGAAGTACCTTTTACCTATTTCAAATGGGCAGGGCTCGACTTTGTTTTTCTATTTTGTTCACGACCCTGCCAATAATGTGACTCTTTTAAGTGGGTTAGATGCAACAGAGCTTATTTCTGGTTTTAACGAGAGTAAAATTTACGAATCACTGATGTTTGATTCTAATGGGGCTGCTGTTATTGACTCAAATAATAGAAATATTGATAAAGGCAATGCTGATTTACAATCAATCTTAAAAACAAAAGCTTCTTCTGGAACAAAAAAAATTAACTTTAAAGGGGAAGGAATTTTTCTTACGACATTTGCGGCGATCGAAGAGTTGGGTCTAAGGATTATTTCTCAGGTTGAATTAAAAGAGGCGTTCAGGGCATTAAACTTTCTTCTCCAGATGTCAGGGTTATTTGCGCTTTTTATCATTAGTATTGGGGTTATTAGTGCCATTTTTGGCGCACGACAACTGACTAAGCCAGTACAAGCATTAATGGAAGGGACAGTTTCTGTTGGTAAGGGCGATTTTACTAGCAAGGTTCATGTAAAGTCCCAAGACGAGCTTGGAGTACTTAGTGACTCATTTAATTATATGGGTGATGAAATTATGAAGTACATGGAAGAAGTAAAAGAAAAAACGAGAATGGAAGGTGAGCTTGAGGTTGCCCATCTTGTCCAAGATTCATTTTTTCCAAAACAAAGTTTTACCTCTGAGTCTATAGAAATTGCTGGCAGTTATGATTCCGCTAGTGAATGTGGTGGTGACTGGTGGGGCTTTTCTGAGGTTGATGGAAAGTATGTTGTTTATATTGGTGATGCAACTGGACACGGTGTTCCTGCCGCGTTGGTTACCGCTACTACATTTTGTTGTGTAAACATTTTTGAGAGTATGGGGAAAAAGAATAAAGAGCTTCTTTTAAACCCCAAGGAAATGCTTGAATTAATGAATAAAGCTGTCCATAAAACTGGTGGCCAAATTTTAATGACCTTTTTCGTTGCCGTGATTGATCCTGAAAACAAAAAGGTGACTTATGCTAACGCTTCACATAATCCGCCTTTTTTACTTAGAGCAAAAGGGGAGGATTATACACCAACAAAATCAGATATTATTCCTCTGATGGAAAATCCAGGGTACCGTCTGGGCCATGAGCCGGATTCTACTTATGAAAATTATGAAATAGGAATTGAATCCGGGGACGTTATTTCATTTTTCACTGATGGTATTATCGAGGGAGTTAACCCTGACGGAAAAGAATATGGTGAGCGTCGTTTTATTAAAAGTATGATAAAGCATTGTCGTCTTAGCTCTGAAGATATGCTTGATCAAGTAATCACTGATGGCCACGTCTTTTTTGATGGTATTGAGGTAGACGATGACGTAACTCTTGCCATGGTTAAAATAAAATAAAAAAAGACGCTATTAGCATCTTTTTTTATTACTTAGTGTTGTTAATTATTTATTTTAAAAATTTGAAGTAGGTTGCTTCTATTCCATCAAATTCTAGCTCTTGTCCCGCATCATTTTTTATAGGAGGAGCTTTACCATCAACTATTTGATCAGTGGTGAGAAGTACTTTTACCTCTTCATCAGCCTCTTCATCAAAGTAAGGAGCATAAAAACTGGTCACTTTTGCATTTGATGTTAAAAAACCTTTGACCATATTCATTTGAAGCACAACAACAGTAGGGCAGTTGTGATATTCAAGTTGGCTTTCTGCTGGTAATTCATTGATAAATTTAATCCATTCTCTGATTCCACATGAGTTTAGTAGGGTCACTCCTTCGAGATCAAAAATGTATTTGCTTGAGGTCTCTCCAATAAGACTTTTAAAAGTAAAGTCTTCATTAATTGACCCACTAAATCTAAATGTAGTTAATTCAGGTGATGAGTCAATCGAAACATCAAACTCTTTATCGGCCATAGATAGCTCCTTCTGGTAAAATAAGTGAAATTCTTTTGGTGTTTGATAATATACTTTGTCTCGTTTTTCTTTTTTAAACGATACATAAAATTTTGTATAATGACCTTCTTTAATATCAATAATTAAATCTGTAGTGTGATAATAAATAAAGATTAGTCCAAGACCACTGCCTCGTTTTTTCTCCTCACAAAATAAATTATCAACTCCTCTGCCTAGGTATTGAAATATTCGTTCCGGTGTTAGACTGCCGCCATGATCCTTTACTTGTATCCATACTTTTTCATTAGTTTCAGTATACTTTATCCTTACAGGTGGGATTGGAGAGCTTTGAGCAAAGCATGCATTTGTGACAAGCTCATCAAGAACAAGATTAATGATTTGATCAAAGTTTAGAAAAAAGTTCTTCGGCGCGCATTTGGTAATTTCTCGAAGAGCATGGTGCCTTTCTTCTTTTGTAAATACCTCAAATCTTTTTGAGCGCAATTGGTCTTTTCTCTGTGGCAACAAGTCTTTCATGTTGGAAATAGATGGAGTTTTCTCAATGTTTTCAAAAGGAGTTAAGTGAAAAATATTATTTTTCGAAATATATGTGGGGTCATTTTTACTATTTTTTAAAATGATATTTTTTGTAAAAGTAGAGAAGTTATTTTCACTAATCACATCTTCGTTCGTTGAATTAATAATTTGAAAATCAATATTAAAAGGGTTTTTCTCCAAGCTAAAGATTTCTGAATTCAATTCAGATTTAATTAGTTGGTTATTTGAATAGATGCGGACTTTTTTTGTCATAATTGTATTATTCCATATTGTGTTAAAATAAGTACTTAAAATTAAATGTGGAAATATAAACCGGAGTAAATTAATGAAGATTAAAATTTGGGGTTCTCGTGGTTCGCTACCATCGCCTATGACTCCAAGTGAAATAAAAAACAGATCACTGTCATTAATAGATAATTATATAGAAGCAAAAAAAACTTCTCCTCAACTCGAGGCGAAAGACTTTATAGAATCCCTTACGCCAGGGCTTCACTTTGGTTACGGTGGGGACACTACTTGTGTTGAAGTTACTAATAAAGATGGAGCAAACCTTTTTATTGATGCCGGTTCAGGATTACGTCGTGCAGGTAATAATTTAATGAGTGGTCCGTGTGGAAAAGGTAAGGGGACTGTTCACATTTATTTTACGCATTTCCACTGGGACCATTTGATGGGTCTTCCATTTTTTGTCCCCATATTTATCCCTGGAAACGAAATTAATATCTACTCCGTGGATGAAAATATCGAAGATAACATCAAAATGCTTTTTAAAAAGCCGCAATTTCCTGTTGAGTATCAAGATTTACTAAGCACGATTAAGTACCATATTATTAAGCCACGCGTGAGAACTGATATTAATGGAATATCTGTCTGTCCCTATCAGTTAGATCATCCAGATCCATGTTGGGGGCTAAAAGTATTTGGGGATGGTAAAGTATATAGTCACTGCGTTGACAATGAAGGGGTAAGAGTCAGCCGTAAAGAGCTCGGGGATGATTTACCTTTATATCAAAATGTGGATTTATGTTTTTTTGACGCCCAGTATAGTTTTGAGAATTACCTTGAAAAAATTGACTGGGGGCATAGCTCAAGCTCCATTGGTATCGATATTGCCTACAGAGAGGGAATCAAACAAATGATTTTCACTCACCACGATCCCGCAGCGTGCATGGAAGACATTTATCAATCATATGAGGATACAAAAAATTACAACACTATGATGAAAAAAATGAATAATGCAAGTGATGAAATCAATTTTATCTACGCTTATGATGGATTAGAAGTAGATTTAGGTTAATATTTTTTTCCCAATAAATTTTTTTTAATTTAAAATAGGGACATATGAAATATGTCCCTTTGTTTTTAGTTTTTATCGCCTTTTTTATTCCTCGCTTTTTTTACGGAGCTGAAATTTTTACGCTCTGGGACTCCAGTTCTGAAATCACTTTTTTATCTAGCATTGGAATTGTGGGAAATAACGGACACTTTCTGCTTAGTGAAGCTAGTGAGGTGCTAGAGAACATCTCGGGGATCTTTGGTCTTTCAGGAAAAAACTTTTTATTTTTCTTATCTGTATTTTTGAGTTTTGTAAGTATTTGCTTGGGAAGTTTTTTTGTTTATCAGAAGTTAAATCTAAAGCGTTACTCCATTCTTACGGGATTTTTATTATCTATTCACCCTCTTCTTGTTTGGTTGAGTGGGGAACCGAGCATATATCACTTCAGTGGCTCAATTTTTTCCATGGGCGTACTTTTTCATTTAATGAATCCTCTTCCATTTTTCCTTCATTCATTATTTGGCGTGATTCTTATCGGACTTGGAGTTCTACTTTCTCCAATTTTACATTTTTATTCCATGATTTTCTATTTCTCTCTTTTAATTGTATATGTTGATAAACTTAATTTCTCTTTTGATATAAAAAAATCAACTCCATTTAATGTTGTTACAGGTCTTGGTCTTCTTATCTCTATATTTCTTGTCTCTATTCTAGGTAAGAGCACACAGTTTTTTAGCTATTCTCCTAAAACACTGACTCAAAGCGTGATTGAGTTAATTACTTTTTTGACCAAAAATAAGTTATTCAACGATCTAACACTTGTAAGCCGAACGATGGTTAAGGCTTATTTTTCTCCCGTCATTTTTATAGCACCTTTAATATTATTTCTTACCCCACTTAGAAAAAAAGAGCTTTTTCCGTTATTAATTCTTAGTTTTCTCATGCCTGTTTTTGAATTACCCACCCTCGCAAACTCTGAGTACCATCACCTCTACTCGAGCATCTTTTTACTCACAATTGCGACAGCATTTTCACTTAAGGAAATGATTAAAATTCAAAAGATCCCATTGATGCGTGCCTTTTTAGCACTTTCTCTTTTTGGTATTTTAATTATTGGACTTGCTGCAAGGGTGCACCGAGACTATTATCGAAGACAATCAATGGTATCGATTGGGAAAACGCTAGAAGACAGACGAGACACGGTGAACGCAAAAATTTATACTCCCTTTGGAAAACTATTACCTGTAAAGGGCTTTTTGCATGCTAAAAAGAAACTGAATCTAAAAGTTTATCCAGTTTTTAAGAACTTGAAAAAAGATAAAGTTCACCTTCTGTTAGGTGACTCTTCTCATATATTTTTATTCATTGATGACTATTTCATTTATGAAGAATATTGGAATGGCGACTTTTGGAGAAAAAAGGATTTAAAAATATCTAATTTAAAAATTGAATTAGTCTCTTTGATTAACGAAAATTCACCTAACGTGGGTAGGCTCTTTAAAATTTCGAAAGCACAATGAGCAGGTTATATTTTTTATTCTTCATTGCTCTTTTTAGTTTAACGAAAACTTTAAGAGCTGATATTGGTGATAGGGACCCAATAAGAGATAAAGTAATTAATTCTAATGATTTAAATCACATAAAAACTCCTGTTTACAGTGAGACTTTGGTTGATGATACTCATGAATTTATTACGAAAAAAGTATGGTTATTAAGTAATACACTGGATGCATTTTTTAGTGATGCTGAAATCAATGAAAACAAAAATCCTGGATACGCTAGATTTTGGTATGAATACTACAATGAAAAAGGAGAGGCGATTGCATTTCGTCCAGACTTCAGGCTTAGGGTGTATCTTCGAAAAACGAGAAAACTTTTAAAAATTAATCTCTCTAACACCTCCGTTCAACAAGAAAATTCTTCCCGAGTGGATCAAGCTCAGGTCGATGGAGCAACCAGAAGTGGAGATAAAAAATTATCTGCGAATGTGACCAAAGATTTAAGTATCTCTCGTTTCTATCGCTTTTCTACCTCCGTCGGAGCTAGACTTGACTGGCCGTTAAATACTTATGTTCGGTTTAAAAACCTCTTTTCTAGGAGTTTTAAATCTTTTGATTTTAAAGCAAATATTGACTTCTACTACTACCGAGAGACACTTGGAGGCGGAGTTTATAATTTAAATATAACCCACCCAATGCTTCAAAGCTCGCGGTGGAGGATTCATAATTTTTATAATTATGAACACCTGAGTACTAACACTTATGGTCTCAGTTACCAAATTTTAACAACTTGGAATGATGACAATTTTACGACCGCTCAAACTGGAGTTAACGGACATGTCTTAGATGGGAGACACATAATTAAGGAATATTATGTTAGTTATACATGGCGGAGAAATCTCTATAAAAAATGGTTACTTTTTGAAGTAACTCCAAACCTCAAGGCAAAAAATAATCTAGATTGGAAAGTATACCCAGGTATTTATACGAAAATTGAACTCTTTTTTGGTGAATCGTAATCAGCACCCGTCAAATTTTTCAACAATAAGGCTGTCTAAACATTGATCGACAATATCGCCAACTTGGCCGGGCGGTTGCAACTATATAAGGCAACTACCAACACTAGCTGAGTGAGAGTTAGAGCGAATGTGAGTAATGCGAAAGTGATAGTTAAAGCTGGGCCGTATATGTGTAGGTAGTAAAAACAGGTATTTAGATCTACTTTGTTGCTGTTGTTAAAAAGTTCTTGCTGGATCTAAAAAATAAAGGGAAACACTGTGGCGATTTTTTCTCCCCCCATTCTCCCCCCCTTGCCTTGGTGTTTCTTTTTATTTTTAACTATTTAACCAATAGAGGTGCCGGAATTTTCTCCCCCCATTTCTCCCCATCTGGCGCCTCTTATTTTTTCTCTGTAAATTTTTTAAGCTCTCTATTTCTGCATTAACAATTTGATATCCTATTGTTAGGCATGAAGCCATAGGGAGAAAACAGTATGGAAATTAAGACAGATTTAAGCGCTATCGTAAAACTTCAAACATTAGCAAAATCAGAAATCTCAAAAGGTGAGCTTGATTCAGCTAAAATACTTCTTGTAAAAGCAAAAGAGATGCTTGTTGAGTTAAATAAGACATTAAACTCACAAGAAAACGTTGCTTCTTAACTGAAAATCTAGATGAATCGCAAGGATAATACTATTTTTAGGGTTACCCTTGCGCTTTTTATTTGTGCCTTCTCTTACAGGCATTTTACTTCCCCTGGCGCTGTTTCGAGCGCATTCATTAACTTTCCTTGGGTACGACTTGTTGAAAAATACATGGGGTTTTTTTTCCTGGTTTTACCTTTTTGTTCTAAAGATTCAAAACTTCGATATCTAGGCATACCACTGTGTTTCTTTTTAGGTTTTGAGGCTTTTTATTACTTCTTTCAATTATCCCCGTTAACAAATATTTTGGCGCCATTTACATCCTCTATGAGAGTGGTATTTCCACTTATCATCATTTTCGGGCTGCGATTTCAAAAATTTCTTATTGTCGCTTGTGCTTTTACCTTTTTTGGCCATGGATGGGAGGCGATTCTTGGAGTAGGGAAGTTTATTGATTATCTAATTTATACCGGGGGTTTAATTGGATTTGATGGATTAATTAATGAAAGCACTGCGACCATTCTGTTAACAATTATTGGCGCTTTAGATATTGCAATGGCGAGTCTAACTTTTACTAAATACAAAACCAAGGCCTTAAGGTTTATGCTTTTTTGGGGTCTGGCCACAGCAGTAATGAGAATTCTATATTTCAAATGTAATATCGATGGTTTTTCTGAGTTCTTTTTTCGAATTCCCCATTGGATTATTCCATTATTGTTGTTAGCTTATAAAAATGAACAATAAACTTTACATTCTTTTATTTGGATTTTTCTTTATCTCTAGTGCTTTTGGGGCGGTTAAGTACCCAATGGTTTTATTTGAAAAAGACCTATCAAGCTCTGCTGTTTTTATCTTTCATCAAGATTTATCAAGGCCTATTGATGTTGTGGTGACAGATGAATCAGGACAAAAATTCAATTATAAAAGTAAGGGGAAAAACCCCTTCGGCGTTCCCTGCTGCGTTCATGAAATAGAGTTAAACAACCTACAAGCTGGTGCCAAATATAAAATTAATGTTAGTGGTGAAAACAGAACCTTTTGGTTTTCTACGGCAAAAAAAACGGGAAGAATTCTTCTTGGGGGAGACTCTAGGTCCGATTCAAAGATGCGTGTGAAGATGAACCTTGCGATTAAAGATTATGTTAAAAAATACCCTGACACTTATGCTCTCATTCATGGGGGAGATTATATTAAAAATGGGTGGAGTTGGTCTCAATGGAAATGCTGGCTTGAAGATTACCAGCAAACAACGAGTGAAGATGGTCGACTTCTTCCACTTATTCCAATTAGAGGAAACCATGAGTATTTAAGTTTCTATTTTAACTCGCTATTTTCAAGGCCCAGTGGCGGTATATATAAAAATTATTACGTATCTCAATGGGATGATCTTAGTTTCATACACCTAAATACCAACCTATCTCATGCAGGTAATCAAAAAGATTGGCTGAAGCGTCGTTTAAAAGAATTAGGCCATACATCCAAGTGGATTATCCCAAACTATCATAGACCGGCATTTCCAGGAGTGAAAAAACCAGGCGATGCCTTAAGGTATTGGGTACCATTATTTGAAAAACACCAAGTAGATGTGGTTTTTGAAAGTGATGGACATGTATATAAAAAAACCGCACCCGTTTTTAAGGGAAAAATAGATCACCAAAAAGGTATAAGATATCTGGGCGAGGGCGGACTTGGTGTCCCTCTTAGAGAGCCAGAAAAGGCTTCAGCATGGTATTTTTCCGGAGATGGGAGAGTTGAAAAAAAATATCATTTTTTCTCACTGGAAAAACAACTAGATAAAATTTTCATACAATCTGTGGATGAAAATCTAAAAGTATTTGATTCCGTACAGTTACAACCGCGAAAGCGCTGAGGTGATTTTTCTTCTTTGAATCACTCTATGTAAAAATGACTATCAGTATTTAAGCTAACTTAGAAATGTCCTATATTCGCAGCTAATTGAACCTATTCTTAAGGGAATTAGATGTCTAAGGCCAGTCTAAAAAAGCTACTTGTTGTGCCATTTTTGGCGATTATTTCATGCGGTTTATTTGCCAATGATCCAACAGAAACAGTCGGGGGAAAGACTGCTCACGAAGTTTATATGGAGCTTTTAGAGAGCTCAAACACTCTTAGAGCTTATGAGGTTAAGCCCAATCCAACTGCTGCTCCAATAACTTTTGGAGGAGAAAAAGAGGGAAGCTCACACCTCATTACTCGAGTTGCAGGACCTACTGGAGAGGCATTTCTTGGATGGACTGAACTTACCAACCAACGTAAAGCCTTCTACCGTGAATTTTTAAAACGATTCGTCTCCGGACAAACAAGAGTTAGAAGCGTGGTGGATGTTAATGGAGTGGATGTTTCTTTAACAACAGAAGAAATCTCAAGACTTCGTGGTGACTTTGATTCCATGACAAAATCACAACTAAAAGAAAAATTCAAAATCTTTATTGAAATCACCAGAGGAAAACCATTTTCTTACTTATCAAGAGCTGAAAAAAAGGCTTTGTTTAAAGGATCTTCTTCTCACATGATCGGTGGAATGGGTCCAAGCAATCAAATTGGTGGCCTTTGGTATAGCGTATATGAGCCGCTTTTTGGCGAACCACAGAGACATATTGGACGAATTGAGGGAACTTCAAAAGGGTGGGAGATTGTTTTTAAGCCAATGCCTACTTACGGTGACTTCGAAGCACAAATTCTTTGGTTTAGAACTGAGTTAAAAAATACTGGCAAGTTATTTCAGGCTCCAGGGCATCAACGAATTGTTTTTCCAAATGCTAAAGCTCTCAAAGTTCCTGCCTCAAAGAGAGAGAGGTTTAACGGGCAACTTAATGAGCTAATACGTATGTCCCAAGCCTATATTATATTAAGGGGTATTAATGGGAAAACTGGTATTGAAAACTCTAACTATAAAACAGTGCTTAAAGATAGCAGAATTAAGGTAGGTGAAAGCACTGGGAGAGGTGTTTTAAGACTTGATTACCCAAATAAATTTGTTCCAGAAACATACTCACTTGAACTTAGAGCAGGGACAAAAGATCATGACCTAAGGCGGTTTTTGCAGCATTCAATTACGGCAAGAGTAGCGACAAGGACTCTTAGTGATTTATCAACAATTGGTAGCTACACACTTTATGAGGCTGTATCCACACCAAGGGTTATTAAATCAAGGTTTGGTGTAAGCTTAAAAACTGCAAAACTTTACTACCATAATATAAAAATGGCATATCCTCAGTCCGCCTACAACGTCGCCATGTGGAAGTGGGAAAATGCTCCATTTCTTGAAGGAAAAAGAGACGTTATAAGATGGGCAACGATTGCTCATATTGAAGAAGTGGCGAGAGCAACAACACCAGAGGAAATAAAAAAGTCTGTTCGTGATTGGATCAAGGTTACTGACGTCATCAGATATGTTGAAGAGTATATTAGACCTCAAAGAGTTGTTCGTTTGAATGAAAAACTTCACCGAGTTCCAGTTAGGCCAAATGGTGTAAATGTTAACCGAATTGATCTTGGAATTGAGTACTCTGCTCGTTTTGGAAATAAATACTTTGTTGAAATGGCACCACAGCTCGGTGCGGATGGAAATGCGATCTGGCTTAACACCAGAGTAGGAATGACGCCATATGAGCGAAAAGAAAAAATTCGTGAGATGGCGATCAATCTTGGGATTGAATTAAATGGAAGACGTGTTCCAGTTGTAGATGCTTCAACTGCAGGGGCACACGGACATGGATTAAGTATCGCGTATAAAGTAAAAGACTCTCAAGGGAGATCATGGCGATGTGAGTGGGATGGCGTTGGTAGAGATTATAACTCCAGAGGAGAGGTAATCCCTGAAAGTATGCGTGGAGGACACGTTGAAATCGTTACACCAAAGTTTGTTCCAAAAGCAAAAGAGATCCGTGCGGTTTATAGAGCGATGGAGAAAACGGGGCTTCTTCCAGGAGTAGCTGGTGGTGGACATATCAATATAGATTTAAAGCCATTTGAAGGAAAGCCAAGAGAGCTGGCACGGTTTTTAACTTTGTTTCATGAGAATAGAAACATTATTTCTTTTATGTTTCAAAATCTAAATAGGGGCCATGCGGCGGAAGCTCTTGAAGTGACACCTAGGCTAGCAAGAGAGCTTAAAGGCTTTAATGGAAGTGAACTTGAATTAAAAAGACTTTTATACAATGAGCGCTATTTCAATAGAAGAATAGGACGTAAAACTCGGAACGTTCAAGTCGATATGAGTGCGTACTTTCAAGATATCATTCCAGCGAAGCATATCCATGTGGATTTTGATATGAAAAACCCACACGATCCTTGGAGACCGCAATTTAGAGTTGAGCCACATATCAGAAAAATGGAAATGAGATTATTTGATGCGCCTTTGGATCACTATGAAAGTGCAATTCAAATGAAGCTCGTCAGAGCGTTA
>DCQT01000043.1:439-4689 GCA_002323535.1 Bacteriovoracaceae bacterium UBA1511 | reverse complement strand
GATTACAATATCCAAAAAGAAGCGACACTACATTTAGTTTTAAGGCTTCCTGTAAATGATAAAGATCAAGATGGATGGACCGATGAAACCGAAATGCAATTTGGAAGCAATCCAGAAGACGTTAGTAGCACCCCTGAATTTCAACTAAAAATCGAGGTTAATGATAATAATGAAATTGAATTGTTATTCCCTGGTGCGAAAGACGAAACTTACGAAATACAATTATCAGACGACCTTAAGAATTGGCTATCACTGGAGGCACTAATTATAGGAAATGGTGAAACCATCAGAAAGTCCTTTCCTGTAATCAATAATTCACAGTTTTATAGAATTAAAAGAAACTAACCTAACTTGGAGTCCTCCCTAAAGATTACCACCTAACCCTTATTCGTAGGCAGAAAGATCTTTTAATTGGCAATCCTTTTTCCTTTTTCTTGCATCACATCCCATTTCTTTGATCATTATTTCTACATATGAAGTTTTGGGAATTTTGGAGAGAATGGGGCAGGAACTTTTTTGCTAATAAGCATGTAAAAGAACTCATTAAAATTTCAATTTATGGCCTTATTTTTATAGTACTTCTTCTGCTAGAGATGGCGGGATGTAATGTACTTTCTGATCCCTAAGATCCTTATATCGAATAATACGCCTTCACAATGGACGGAGAATTAATCCTTTGCTTTCTCCTTACTCCACCGATAGTCAGGCTTAACTTCTCGAAATATTCTCCTCCCTTTTTTCTTCAGTGCGAGATACATACTGGCCGAGAAAAAAACTGTAATAGTAAAAAGTAAACTGATGTAACTTTTATTTATTTGTTAGCAACTGCAATCTTATATACAAATATTACTAAATTAAAATCAAGTTTATAAAAATTACTTTTTCCATGAAGCCCTTTTTCACAATTCACGCAGGCGAATACCTAACTGGGGAATTTATCGAGCAAAAACTCAGAGATCCAAATGGTAATAGATTAAACTTATGGGTCCCAGCCAAAGATACTGGCGTTGATCTTTTGGTAACTGATCACCTAAATAAAAATACAACAGCACTCCAAATTAAATTTTCAAAAGACTATCTTATTGGATTACCTAAAGAACATCAGGAGGTTCTCATTGCTGGTGGTTGGTGGACTTTAAACAAGGAAAAGATAATTAATTCAACAGCTGACTACTGGATTTTTGTTCTTCATGGATTTACGGAAAAAAAAATGAATTATGTGATCCTTACACCAGCCGAACTTATCAAAAAAATTGATCATTCTGGCAAAAAAGGAAAAAACATTCAGATCTATCTGACAATCACCAAGTCTGAGAAATGCTTTCAAACAAGAGGATTAAAAAAGGCTGAGAGAAATGAGTTATTTTTGAATGACGCTCCTATAGAAAAAGAGAGAGATTTCACTGAGCATCTGAATAATTGGAAACAGATTTTTACAAATTGGTAATCAATAAACAGAAAAATATCACAGGTAAATGAACGCAATTAATTATTTAATTCATCAAATTTACGGTCGACCATATAATCATAAGTTTCCTGCATTTCATCAAGCTCTGCAGGGAGATAATTAATTTTAAGGTTGAGGGAGAAGACTACGTGATTCAATATTGAAATATCAATCCTAACACCTTAAAACCCTATACAATGAAATCTTCCAGTATAACCGACAAACCAATTGAAACTCGCGCTAGTGACCGACTCCGCTCTGAGCGTTATGCCCAAGCTCTATCTGATTTTATTAAGTCTAGCGATACTCCCATGACAGTAGGGCTGCAAGGTGAGTGGGGCACTGGAAAAACTTCCATGATGTATCTCATAAGAGAGAAAATGCAACAAATGGCCATTGCCACAAGTTGGGTAAACACATGGGAATACAGTATGTTTAAGGGGGCTGCCGAGACAACTCCTGCTGTCCTAGAAGGAATGCTTCAAGAGCTCCAAAATAACTGCGAAAAAGAGGGTCAATGGACTTTAAAAAAAGATGGGCAGGAAACTCTCAAAAAGATCGGAGGATTTTTCACCAAGGTTGGAAATCAAGTTGTAAAAAAACAAACTGGCTTGGACTTAATGGCCGCAACTAACACTAATGAGTCCAGTAGTGAATTGACCATCGCGGATATAAAAAGAGACATCCAATCAGTCATTGAAAGTTTGATTGCTGATCCAAATAATAAATATGAACGGGTCGTCTTTTTTGTTGATGACCTTGACCGAATTCCACCAAGCGATGCAGTAGAGGTATTGGAAGCTCTAAAAAACATGTTTGATATTCATAATTGCGTATTTGTGTTAGCGATCGATTACGATGTTGTGGTAAAGGGCCTCGAGGGAAAATTTGGAAAGAAGACGGAAGAAAACGATCGAGAATTCCGCAGCTTTTTTGATAAGATTATTCAAGTTCCTTTTTCAATGCCCACTGGCGCCTATACTATCGAAGATCTTATGAAGGACAGGTTAAGTGCTATGGGTATTGATATCCCAGAAGAGGATACACATGCCTACGCTCAGGTTGTTCACTACACAACTGGAAGTAATCCCAGAAGCCTCAAAAGGTATTTAAATAGTTTTTCTCTACTTCGAAGACTCAGAGACACTGAATTCGAGGCTAACCCCGAAGAGTTTGAAGGCGGTGCTCCGAACTCAAATGACGACTTAACTTTATTTGCTCTTCTCGGGCTGCAGGTTAGTTACCCCAAGGTTTTTCGATTTCTTTTAGAATCTAGCCATTACGTTGAATGGGACGAGAGTTTCGCAGAGAAGCTTTCGGTTGATCTGAAAGAAGTTGCTGAAACCGTCAGTCGCTTCGGGGACAGCATGAAGGGAAAGACAGATGAAATATGGGAACAGACAATTTATGGATTTTGTAACCGTACTCTTGAGAGTGGCAAGCGAGATCCTTACTTACAAACAAAATGGGAAGCGATAGTCGATTTACTAAATCTCTTAAGAAATAGATTTACAAAAAATGGGGATATCGAAGACATTGAAGGGCTAAATCAGCTTCTCGACCGAAGCCTCTCTTTTGCATCGATTACTAACGTTGATGACGATGTCGCAACAAAACAAGCAACCCAGTCCAATGTAAGAGCTGCTCTAGAGGGTGGACTAGATCAATGGTGTGAAGGAAAACGTTACGATTCCTCAAAGAAGGCTCTCCTTGAAAAGCTTATTAACGCTTTGAAGGATACCGTATCCCATCTCGAAGAAAAGTATGCAAAGACTCAGATTTCAATTAAGAACACTGAGAAAAATTCAAATATTCTCTATATTAATTCACTTGGAAAAGACGACATTAGATGTGGAAGCGCTCAACAATTAGACAAAAAATCAGAGGTAGAGAGATTAATATCAGCTTTACCCCAAGAATATAATGCAAAGCTAAAATCGAGACCAGCCAAAGATGAGATGGAATACTACTCCGCGACCTTCTCTATGCCCTTTAAGGATGTGGAACAGGGCGATTTTTCAAAGGTCGTTCAATTTTTAGAATCTTATAAGCAGCTCTTCCAATAGCAGGCTGCCATCCTAACTGAAGCATACTTCATGAAGTTCCTTAAATTCTTATGGTATTTCCTTTGCTGGCCTGGATACATAACTTTATTTCTTCGATATCTTAATCCCGTCGAGTGGAGTAAGACTCGCAATGTGGCGAAAACAGCAAGGCATTGGCGCTTCCGCCATATCTTAGCGCCATTAATCACCGCTATTTATGCGTTCCTACTATTTGGCTGGCTCATCGAGGAATCGGACTCATCATATCTAAGCAAAGACGAAGAGCCGCAAGCGTTATCTTTACCTCTGATTGATAAAAACGAAAATCCATTGCCTCCCTCCTCGCCACCACCTTCAGCAACTGCAATACAAAACATCATTCCTGCCGTATTTCATGGTGAGCACAGTGACGGTCCGAGGTTGTGGGATATTTCCGCAAGATCCCTAGTAAACTATGATGGTGGCAAATACATAGTTAAGGAAGTAGTGCTCGCAGATGGAGGAAAAATATGCGTAGTTACAGTAAAGTCCCCTACAGAACAGGATGTGATTACGCTTCGACAAACATCAAAGGGGAAGATCATTGTCACCTCACGCATGCTTGATGACGAGTGGCAGAGATACGAGGAAGAAGGTGGCGAAGCTCCTGATTAAAGTGCTCCCGCGTTTACCTCACCTCCTCTAATCCGCTTGAGATTTTAATCCTAATAAGAAACCTGAATGGACACGCATATGGACACACGTTTCAGGCTTGGGAC
>DCQT01000043.1:0-186 GCA_002323535.1 Bacteriovoracaceae bacterium UBA1511 | reverse complement strand
TCCGCTTGAGATTTTAATCCTATTTTATTTGTTTATTCAAAAACCTCTGGCACCTAACCCTTATTCATAGACACAGGGGTTTCAAAACGCTAAGTAACCTAATCTTTATACTAGAAATTTCGAATGCCAATGCTGCTTAGATAAAGGATAGTAGCAACCTCGAACCTTCTCTACTTTTGTCATATA
>DCQT01000040.1:1282-17920 GCA_002323535.1 Bacteriovoracaceae bacterium UBA1511 | reverse complement strand
AAACCTAGTTGGTCTAAGATCAATTTGAGATCCTGGCAAGAAAGCCTTAACGCCGATATCAACAGAAAGACCACCTTTTACCTTAGAAACAACTGTTCCTTCGATAGGAATTCCTTTTTCACATGCTTCAGAAATTCTATCCCAAGCGTGAAGGATTTCTGCTTTATCCTTAGATAAAACAAGATTCCCCATAGAAGACTCAAGCTTCTCAAGGTAAACCTCTATATCTTGTCCTTCTTCAACTTTTAGAGAACCATCAAAATTTTGGAACTCTTTTACAGATACGAGACCTTCTTGCTTATACCCAATATCAACCATCACATAATCTTGTCCGATTGATACGATTCGTCCGTTGAAAACTTCTCCCTCTCTGAACTCTTTTGACTCTGTAGAATCTAAAAGCTCACTGAACTCTGAAGTTACTTTTTCTTCAACGTCCTCTCCGAAAACTACTTCGTAGTCTTCCATCCATTTGTAATTGACCTTGTCAGTCATATTAAACTCCTGCGGTTGGCTAATTTTAAGCAAACCTAATTTTTAACAGGCTATGCCTGTTCCTTATATTCCTCTACTGAGGGGGTTATAAAGATTTGATGAAATTATATAAAATGACAACTATAGTCAACCGAAGTGATTAATATTACAGTATTTTTTTTGCCAATTCCCGTCGCTTCATTGACCTCTTGTAAGCAAGTACAACACGGTCAGTTTCAACTTGCTCCAGATCTGTGTTTAATTGATAGTTTACACATTTACCTTTCTTGCTTTTCGCCATCACTAAGTCATGAGCAGACCTCATGTCACCCTTCGGGTAAGTACTTATAATCTCATTGAATTTATCCCTAAGTTCCATCAAATAAGAACTTGATGGAGAAACTAAATGTGCCCCATTTTTAAACATTCTAAGTAAATGAGGGTGGTCACTTGGTGAGCCCATCACAATCCAGAGGTCTATCTTTGAATAATTTATGCTAGCTGGGGTTATGACGCTAAAGCCAGAGAACGACTGTTCTAAAAAAATAGACTCGTTAAAGGAATCCTTAATCAAAAAAAGCTCTAATTTTTGGTCTAACCTATCATTGTCAAAGCATCTTTTAAGTCGGAATAAAAGGCCCATTTGAGATGGGGAATTCAAGTAAATCCCAGTTCTAATATAACCGGGGATCTCTTGGTCCTCTGAAAATGATATGTGAGACTGGCCTCCCTCTGTGTGCATTAAATCTTTAAGAGAAAGAGATGTGCACCTACTAGGGGGTATCTTTAAATTAAGATAAACATCATCAGAGGACAACCTAGAGGGAATAAACAGATGATCGAATCTTTGAATAAAAGGCCTTATTAAAACCTTCAACCACACGGGATATTTTTTGGGAAAAAAATCAAAACAAAAACTTACAGATGAGGTTTTTTGCAACCACGGTAGTGATTGAATAAGTCCTTCAATACCAAAAAAGTGAATAATATCGTATTCACCATCTGCGAGAAGGTTGCGAATTGTTAATGAGTTGATCCACCAAGAACGCCAACCGGAACGCCTCAGTTTACGAACATTAATTTTTTTTTTTTCAAATGAACTATTTAAAAATTCGTCGTTAGTAAGAAAAGTTAAATGGTTAGCTGTAAGAAGGTGCTCCGTCAGGTTTAACAGCCTTCTTTTTTGCTGAAGAGAGCTCTCTGTAATTATGTATGCTATTTTTTTATCAGTTAGCATGTTTAATGAGTCCCTTAATTTTACCAATTTTAAGGTGACCCTCAAGTTCGTAAAAAACAGGATTATCCCCATGCAGTACAACTATGCTGAAGTCACCTTTTTTCTCTTCTTTCTCACCTTTAAAAGAAGAGAATTTATACTTAAATGCGTTAACCTTCTTCTTTTTATACTTTACCTTAATATTTTGCTTAGTTTTTAATACTACTTTATAGAAGTTCGATTTCAAGGCCAACCAGAAGTAGTCCCCGCGATTTAACTCCCCTTTTGAAAATATTGCATAATTAAGCATGGTACAGAGATCAAAGAAACTTTTTCCTTCAGATGAGTATGTCTTTTCTTTTTTTCCAGTTTTCTTTTTCTTTTTCCACTTTTCTGAAAAATGAATATTACCGTTTTTAAAAACCATTTTAACGTATGACTCTTTTTTACCTTCTTTTTTATTAAAGTTAAATTCAGTGGGCAGTAGTGTTTTGATACTAAAAGAACTAGTTATCTCATCACGTATTTTAAAGATGAAATCATAAAATGAATTAGTTTTTAAAGTTGCCTTTGTAAAAATCTCCTCATTATTTTTTTTAATTGAATATTTTAACTTTCCAATATTTATATTTGAAAACGAAACTTTTAGTTCAAAATCAAAGTTCTTTTTTAGATCCAGATTTCTATTCTTGATAAAAGGATCAATTGAGGGCTTAGTCAAACCCTGTCCATTAGCTATTACGAATGAATTAAATAACAATAAGGCAAAAAAAATTATTTTCTTAGGATGATTCATAAATCTAAACTTTTAATTTTCTCCTTAATTTTATCTTCCCCTTCTAGAAATACAACTTTACTTACAAGTGAAAGAACATCCCCTTTAACTTTCTGGGGATCAATTTTTATTGCATCTTTTTCTGTGCAAATTAAAAATCTTTCATCACTCATTTCATTAATTTTACTATAAGTACTTTCTTTAAACTTATGATGATTATCTAAGATTAACTCTTTTCTAATATTTAGGTTCAAATCACTTAACACACCTAAAAATTGACCTGGAGTGGCTATTCCACAAAAAACACCGCATTCCATTGAAGATAAATCTATCAGGTTTTTAATTTCTCTAGTTTTTAGGTTTTCAAAGTGACTCGGGGAGAACTTCACCCTCCCAAACAATGCGTCTGGTTTCAAAAAATCCGAAATAAGGGAACGAATCAATTTCTCGTTGTCAGTTGGTTTATCCTGACACTTGGTAAAAATTAGTATGTCCGCCTCCATAAGCGAACTTACCCCCTCTCTTAAGTAACCACTTGGAGGGCACTTAAATTTATCAACCTCTGTCGTTGAGTTAATTAAAACGATATTTAAATCTCTTCTAATTTTTAAATGTTGATGGCCATCTTCAAGGAGAACAAAATCATCTCTATGAATCAAAGGACGGTTGAAGTAACCAGCTAATCTATTAGGGCCAACTATTACAGAACTTTTCTTAAGCTTCTTAGAAATTAATAAAGCTTCATCCCCTACGTCTGAAACATTTAAGCTTTCTCTATTTATCGGGGTAATTTGCACAATAGGTGACTTGTTTGACTCTCTTTTATATCCTCTAGTTAAAACAACTCCCATTTGTCCACAACTCTCGAGAAAGCACCCTAGCCAAACGGTAAAAGGAGTTTTCCCTGTGCCTCCGAGTTCAATATTTCCGACAGAAATCGTTTTTGGAATTAATTCATGGGAAGACATAAAACCTTTAGCGTATAAAAGTCTACGAATCCTATATAAAAGGTCTATCATAAAAGAGAGGGTAAAAAGAAATGGTCTAAAAAGTTTCACTTCTGCATCTTTTTAAATATTGTGTCTACGACATCTTCATTTTCAAAGAGAAATTTATCTCTGACAAGACAAGTTTTTTTTGTGATTTCATCAACGGTATTATGGTTGGCCAACCATGATGACAGCTTTCTGTTAATTTCAAAAACATTGAATCTATCTTGAATTAGCTCAGGGAAGACCTCCTCCTCCGCGATTAAATTTGCAAGAGCAATCAACCCCTTATAAGGAACAAAAACTCTGTAAAAAAGTTCATTCAAAAGAGAAACTTTGTAGCCAACAATAGTTGGAACGCCCATGAGCGCACATGAAAGCGTTGCCGTACCACTAGCTGCAAGACAAAACCTTGCTTCTTTTAACGCATCGTACAAGTCCTTAGAGTCGTAAAATTTTGATATCCTATCGCAGTATTTCTCATAAACATCAGCCCTAACAGAGGTGGTTTTTACAATTGAAACTTTAAGACCGTGATCAATCGTTGAAATTGCATCTAAAAAAACCGGCAAAGTCTTTAATACCTCTGAATTTCGAGAACCAGGTAATAATAATAATTCCTCTTTTGGATAATTCTTATTAGGCCATCTGTTTTCAGCATCAATCTTTCTATAAACTGGGTGCAAAACGGAGGAAACATTTTTCACTCCTCGGTCTGAGAACCACTTTCTTTCAAATGGGAGAATGCAAAATAAATGATCTGTGTATTTTATAAGTTTTTTAACGCGCGAAGGTCGCCAAACCCAAGCTTGTGGAGCTACATAGTAAAAAACTTTAACCCCCTCATCACTAAGTCTCTTTGCTAGTCGAAGGTTAAAATCTTGAAAATCTATTAAAATAGCCGCTTCTGTATTTTTTTTTATCGCATTTTTAACGATCTTATCCATCGCTGAAAAGTAAAAAGGTATTTTTCCTAAAACATCCGAAATGCCCATAGAACCGAAATTCTTAAGATGAAATAAAAGTTCAACACCCTTGGCTTCAGCTTCATCTCCGCCCACTCCCCAAAAATCGTAATTTTCAAACTTCCTTTTAAGAAGCGGAAAAAAACTCATCAAATGGTCCTCTCCTGATTTCTCACCTGCAATGATCAGAATATTTTTTCTAGTTACCAAGAAACTTCCACTCCTGATTTAATTGATTTCAACGTTAAATCAATCATTTTCATCACAACTGTTGCATCTTTTATTCCAACGACAGGAGGGTTTGATTTCGTGATACTATTGAAAAACTCTTGATGCTCTACTAATAAATGATCTGCACGTTGATACGAGTGCTCTACCTTTTTAAAACTTCCGTTTTCGCAAATCGACTTCTCAAAAAAATTGTTAAGTAAATCGACTTTAAGCTCACCGTTTTGATTTACTGCGACCAACTCTCTTTGCTCATCAACACTAACTCTCGAGGCCGTGACAAATGCGGTTCTATTTCCAGAAAAAGTTAAAAGAGCTGAAACATAATCAAGATTATTAGAAATTATTTTTGCCCCATTAGCACTTATGCTTAGAGGGGTCTCATTAAAAAAGTAATACAAGAGATCAAAATCGTGAATCATTAAATCTTGAACAATATCAACGTCAGCACCACGACCTTTAAAAGGGGCTCTTCTAGTAAGCTTCAACATACGAGAACTCTCTAATGTACCTTTTAACCGAGCCCAACAGGGATGAAACCTCTCGCTGTGACCCGCTTGAAGAACAAGATCTTTTTTACTTTCGAGTACATCTTGGATTCTAAGGGATTGCTCAAATGTCTCGGTTAATGGTTTTTCACAGAATACATGAAGATTATTTCTAAGACATTCCTCGATAATTTCATAATGATAGGTTGTTGGTGTGACAATCACAGCCGCATCTAAGTCATTAATAACCTCTTGAAGACGTGAAGTGACAATTAGGTCTGGGTAAATAGATTTAATTCCCTCATGAAGGGTTTCATTCACCTCAACGATGGCAATGAAATTATCTCCATATACTTTCTTTGCTTTTTCCGCGTGCCACTTACCAAGATGACCAAAGCCTATTTGAGCAACTTTCAAAATAACTCCTTTACCTGGAAAAAGGCACTATCCCAGCTTTAGAATCTTTAATTTCAACAATTAGCCTTTGGACAATGTCGTTTCCTTCATACTCTGATATGCTCTCGGAATCCTCAACGAAAGCCCTTGGAGATAATGGACTTGCCTCCATAGACCTAATGAAAGTAACTAACTCAGAAATATCGCTTTTTGAGAAACCAGCACGCCTTAGCCCTATGATATTAATACCTTTTAGTTTCGCTCTGTTGCCAATGACAGTACAAAACGAAGGCACATCTTTATCAATTGTCGTAGAAGCTCCGACGTAAACACCTTCACCAATATTTACAAATTGAGTAACCCCACAGTTTCCACTTATGATCACTTTATTTCCAACACTAACATGTCCTGCCAGATTTACGGAGTTAACCAAAACGCAGTTATCACCTATTATTGTGTCATGTCCGACATGCACCTTTGCCATGAGAAGGTTGTGACTACCAATTTTTGTAACCTTATCTTGCTTAAGGGTACCTCGGTGTATTGAGACATATTCTCTTATTGTATTATTATCACCAACAATTACTTTAGTTACCTCTTGCTTATAGGTTAAGTCTTGTGGCTCCTCGCCAATAGAGCAAAAAGAAAAAAACTTATTTTTCTTACCAATAGAAACATTTCCACGGACTACACAGTGAGATTTAAAGCTAGTATTATCTCCAACAGTTATATTGCCTTCCAATATACAAAAAGGTCCTATAGAGACATTTTCACCTAACTCGACTTCAGGTGAAATTATTGAAGTGGGGTGAATTAAATTCGCCAAAACCTCTCCTTATTCAAAACTTTACAGAGGAGGATATGGTTGCCTCAGAAACCACATCTTCGCCATTAAAAACCTTACACTTTGTAACTATTATCGGCTTACGGTATTTAATCACTTCAGCCTCAATTTTTAAATTTTGGCCGGGTAATACAGGTTTTCGAAACCTTGTATCCTCCAATCTTGCAAGCGCTATATCTAGAGTATCCAACGCAAATGGATTATCAATAAAAAATACCATTGCAAAGCTACTTGCTTGTGCCATTGCTTCTACTTGGATAACACCAGGGAAAATTGGCCTACCTGGGAAATGTCCTTTAAATAAATCTAAACTTTCACTTGTGAAAAAATTGGCCGTTACAACACCGCCTATCGCGTCCTTTGGGTTTGAGATTCGTTGCCCAAAAACCCAGTTTTCAAGCTTTATTGACTCTACTGAGTTAATAAATAAAAAAGGCTCTCTATGCGGAAGAAAGTTTTTCACTTTCTCTTGATCAAATAACATAATAACCTCACTTTTTAGCAAGTTTTCTAAGTGTAGCCTGGGATCTAAGCCACTCTTTTAATGGCCTCGCTGGATAGCCTGAATAAACCTGACCACCTTCAAGGTTTCCTGTTACTGCCGAATGCCCTCCAACCTGCGCTTTTTCACCTATCTCCACTCCTGGGGCAACCCCGACATGACCACTCAACATTGAGAACTTACCTACTCTCACGCTTCCTGCTAATCCACTTTGCCCACATACAATGACATTCTCATCAAGTATGCAATTATGTGCCAAGTGAACAAGGTTATCTAACTTACTTCCTCGGCCTATAATTGTTGGCCCAAAGGTTCCTCTATCTATTGTACAGTTTGCACCAATTTCTACATTTTCCTCTATAATTACGTTACCTAAGTGGAAAACCTTCTTGTGCTCCCCATCTAGCTGATTATAGCCGAAGCCATCACTTCCAATAATTGATCCAGAGTGAATAGTTACTTCATCTCTGATGATAGTTTTTGGGTAAATTGTGACTCGGGGAAAAACTTTAACGTGCTTGCCAATTATACTACCAGGCATTATCACAGTCCCTGGCATAATAACGCTATCAGCTCCAACCTCTACATTTTCTCCAATAAAAACACCTTGAGCTATCTGAGCCGATGGATCAATTTTGGTATTCCCAATCTGTCTCCCATCAAGCAAGCATTGGGTATTCTCCTCAAATAACTCGTAGAACATTTTAGATATATCAACCATTACTTGATCAATACTCTTTTCACTCACTAAGTAAGAAAATTTCTCTAAGTTTAACTCTGACTCCAAGGCTGTTGGTACTACTAAAAGAAGTTTTTCAAACTTTGAACTCGGCGATAATTTAATTAGATTATCAAAAAACTTAGTGCTTTTAATGAGAATAAGTGTATTTTCGACCGGCAAATCGGGAGTAGATATGCCTGAAATAAAAACCTCCTCAAATGAGGAGGTTTTTTTAGGAATCAAGTAACTAAACTGTTCTACAATTTCTTTTAATTTGAACATTTTTTAATTAGGAAACTTTTTGTCGTAAGCTTTTATCACATCTTCAGTTAAGTCTTTTTCATTCTTCGCGTAAACAACAGGTGCAGTGCTCGCCTCAAAAGTTACGTCAACCTTTGATTTTTTAGAAATAGAGGTAACGACTTCTCTTACTCTGTCGATGATTGGACCTTTCATTTTATTTTCCATTTCTTGGATTTCTTTTTGGAAGCCGAGAGACTTTTGCTGTAACTTCATAACAGCTTCTTGAAGTTGCTTTTCCTTTTCAACTTTCGCGCTGTCACTCATAACGAGGCTTTGCTTTTGGAAATCCTCTTGCATTTTTTTTATTTTTTGTTGCTCTTTATCAAGAACTTTTTTCTTTTTTTCAAACTCTGCTTTTAACTGGTCTCTAACTTTTTTTCCTTGAGAAACACTTAAAAGTACTCTTTGAATATCAACTTTACCAATGACCATAGAAAAAGAATTTAAGCTAAAAACTAATGTAATTAATGCGACTAAAGATTTCATCTTTTCTCCTAAAAATATTCTAGAATAATTGTCCTATATCAAAATGAAATTGGCTACCTGCGTTTTCATTTTCTGGGTTGATTGGGTAGCCAAATTCAAATCTTAGAACACCAATTGGCGAGAACCACCTTAAACCAAAGCCATAATCGTAATTCGCATTAAATTCACTGAATTCTCCTGCATCTCCTGCATCAAAGAATACAACCCACTTCAATCCGGCTTCTCTTGAAATAGGATGCTCTAGCTCTAAAGACGTGTAAGCCGCGAATGTCCCGCCTCTGTTGTAAACGACATTGATACCCTCTTCTTGAACAGTCACTTTAGGGCCGATTGCTTCAAATGCGTACCCTCTTAGGTTTCTTGCTCCTCCAAGAGTAAGTTTCTCTGTTCTAGGAATTCGTTGGTCATCAACCTCATATACTCTAGAGGCGTATAGACGAGATCTAAAAACAAGGTCTCCAATGACTTTTTTGTAGTATCGAACATCTGATTCTAATTTAAACCATTTTTTGTTGCCACCTAAGCCAGAGTACTCAGAGGATGCGCTTACATAATAACCAGCTGTTGGCTCAAAAGAATTATTTCTCTTATCTCTTATTGATGAAACTCTAAAAATAGAAGCAACACCATTTTCAAGAGACTCGTCAATTGTGGGGTCATTTACCTCATTTATTAAAGTGTCTTCATATTTGTATGTAGCAAAAAGTCTAGTGTAATCGAAAATGGGATACCCAACTCTTAAGTTGAAGCCCTGTCGCTTGTAAGCAAGGGATCGACTGGCCGTATTGTTTTGCGAATAAATATCCCCTCCCGCAGTCCACAAGGAGTCGTTCAAATATGGCTCAGTAAAACCCAGATTATAGGTTTTGTTAACATCGGAGATATTTAAACTTAGTGTTAAATTTTGTCCCTTACCCAAGAAGTTATTTTGAGCAACTGATGCTTGCATAAAAGCACCAGTAGCGGTTGAGTAACCAGCTCCAAGTGAAATTTGACCAGTATTCCTCTCTTTTACTGAAATATCGATATCTATAATATCATCTTGCCCCGGTCGAGACTTGGTATTGAAAACAACAGAACCAGGTTCAAAAAAACCTAACCTGTTAACATTTTCTTGTGACAACCTTAGGTTTGTTCCAGAAAACTTTTGCCCCTCTTCAACTTTCAACTCTCGACGAATAACTTTGTCTCTAGTCTTGTAGTTACCTGATATATTGATTCGACCAATTTTGGCCAAGATCCCCTTTTCAAAGGAGAATTCTAAATCAACCTTGTTTTCACCAGGCACGATATTTAGGGTTCTCAGTACATTTGCAAATGCGTAGCCCTCATCTTGATACAGCTCTGTAAGTTTTTTTATATTAAGTCTTAAAGCTTCTTCTGAATAAACGTCGTTCTCTTTTAGGTTTATCTTTTTTCGAAACTCGGAATCTGTGAATAATGTTTGCCCTCTAAATGAGATAGAATTTATCGTGTATTTGGGACCTTCATTAACTTTCACAGTGATGAATATCCAACGGCGGTCTTCACTAATAGTTACCTCTGGTTTTCCAATATTGATTTGCAGATAGCCTTTCGTCTTATAAAAATATTTAAGCCTTTCAATATCTGTTTGAAAGCTAAACTCTTTAAAACTTCCAGACCCGCTCATAAATGAAAACAAAGAGTTTTCTCTGGTTTCCATCAAATCTTTAAGTTGATAATCGTTGAACGCTTTATTTCCCAGGAATGTAATATTTTTTACCTTAACTTTATCAAATTCTTTTATCTTGAATACAAGCTCTAACTTTCCGTCCTTGGCCGTGCGCTGTTCAAAATCAATTTTAGCAAGGTAGTAACCTTTTTCCTCGTAATGCTTTTTTAGAAGTCTAGTATCATTTTTTATTTTTGAGGTATCAAACAATGAGAAGTCTTTAGTTTTAATAACTTCTTTTAAATCATCATCATCTAAGTCATCGTTTCCCTCGAAAGCGATTGAAGATATATAAGGTCGTTCAACTAGTTTAAAGATTAGCTCTGCACCCTTTTGATGAGCTTCAATTTTTTCAAAATACTTAAGATTGAAAAGAGTATTTATATCATCGTTTAAAATCTTATTTGTTAGTTTTAACCCTACCTTCGATTTTATTTGATTTTTAATCGAAGATTCTTTAATTCTTGATAACCCTTCAAATGATATTTTTTTTATCTTGAAAAAAGCTTTTACTGGCCCTACTTCCTTAGAATTGGCCAACGAGATAGCAGGGATCAACAGAAAAGCACATAAATAAGTTAATATTTTTGATGGCCTCATATAAATAAAAACTTGCCTTTGACTCAAATAAAATTAATAAGATGGAAAACTTATCAACAACTTTTCACAATTACAATCCAATAGACCACTCTGTTTCAGTCTATTGGTACAATATTCCATCCTTCATCTCTAAGTGATGAGAAAAGTGCGATGCGACATTTTTATCATGAGTAACCGTGAGTAGGGTAATATTTAACTCACGACTTAATTTAAACAGAAAATCACAAACGATTTCGGTGTTAACCGAGTCCAAGCTTCCAGTTGGCTCATCACATAAAAGATAATCAGGCTTTAAAGATATCGCCCTAATCAAATTAATTCTTTGTTGCTGACCACCAGAGAGCTCGAAGGGCATTTTGTCCAAGCATTCTGTTACCCCTAATAGACCGGCCACCTCATTTACAAATGGTTTTACCTTATTAGGAGATGTCTTCTTGGATAATGACGCTGGTAGCAATATGTTATCCATACAATTCATGGAGGAAAGTAAGAAGTGAAATTGGAATACAAATCCAATCTTTTGATTTCTATAGTTGGCCAATTCTTCATCGGAGTAATTTGCAAGACTTTCTCCATCCACAGATATAACTCCGGAGTCCGGGCGATCCAAACCGCCAAGCAAATATAAAAGAGTCGACTTCCCAGAACCTGAGCTTCCTTTGATTACATATTGGCCGCCTTTATCAATTTTAAGATTTACTCCTTTTAAAACATTTGTATTTGAAAAACTCTTCACAAGGTCCCGGGTAATTATAGTTTGACTCTGCATTAGTTAAACTCCTCTCTAAGATTTTTCAAAATTGATGACTGTTCTATCTTACTTATAAAAAAAGCTGTTATGGCCAACAAAACAACTAAACTCACAAGGAATACAATTAAAATATCAGAGATCCCCCATTCTAAAGACAATCTTTTAAGGTAATAAATTTTTGAAGGTAGCTCAAAAAGGGGAAGGTATTTTAGACATAGGTCGAAGAAATACACGAACAGAAGAGAAAAAACACACGCAAATAGCCAAACAATTAAAACAAGTCTTCTCCACGCTGAAATTCGACGCCTTCTGGACATCCCTAATGCACTAAGAAGAAACACTTTCCTTGCATTTATTTCCTTAAAGTAAACTAAGAATGCTACTACATTAAAAATTGCCACGATAACTATTACTTGCAAGATGATGGATATTGATTTTTTTTCTACCTCAACCGCTTCAAGCAAAAACCTAAACTCACTCCAGAATGGAGTAGCTTTAAAATTAAAATCTATATGGGTCTCAATCTCACTTAGTAAACTTAAAATCTCATCGTAACTTGGATCGAGTAAAGCAATCCCTATTTGATTAGAAAACTTCTTATCCTCTGACCTCATTGAGAATACATATCTCTGGCTTTGCTCATACAAAGGAAAGCTAATTATTTTTTTTACATTTTTTCTAACAAAACCAAGGCTTTTTTGATCATTAGCTTGAGATAAAAACGTAACATTATCCCCTATAGAGAGCTGAAGCTTCTTCGCAAGTCCATCACCAATTATGATTTCATTTTCGTTTTCAAGATTAATATTAAATTTTAATAAAATTTCCCTCGCAGGCATTTCAAAATTTCTTATGGCAGTAGAGCTCTCATTAGACTTGAGAAGAAAACCATCTAGTTTATTGAAAAGAAAAACTCGCGATGATGGTGATATATTTTTAAAAAACGGTAAATCATCACCAGAAAAGGGCATATCAAATCTGTGAGTAATGTTTATTTCAGGTAAATATTTATTGATCGACTGCTTCATCGACTTTTCGAAGCCGTTCATCAAACCAAGGGTAGAGATAATTACTGCTTGAGAGAACGCCAAGCCTAAAACTGCCCATAGAAAAAACCTCTTTGAGTTTTTATTGGGCTTAAATACTTTTCTTAAACTAGAAAAACTTAGCAAAAATCACTCCTCCTCACCTAGATTACCCCCGAGCACTTTCCATCTCAAAAAATAATCCATAAATTGATCGAGATCTCCGTCAAGTATCTTATCTGGGTTTGAAGATTCACAGTTAGTTCTGTGATCCTTAACCATTTTGTAAGGGTGCAAAACGTAACTTCTTATCTGAGCACCCCAACCAATTTCTTTTTTTTCAGCTTCCCTTGCGTCACTCTCCTCTTTTCTTTTTTCCATTTCTAAGTCGAACAAACGTGACTTTAGCACCTTCATTGCCTGCGCTTTATTTTGCAGTTGGGACCTTTCATTTTGACAAGTAACTACTATCCCTGAGGGTAAATGTGTTATCCGCACAGCTGAATCAGTGGTATTAACAGACTGCCCTCCAGCTCCACCAGAGCGATAAACATCTATTTTAAGGTCCTTGTCATTGATTTCTATCTCAATATCATCATCAACCTCTGGCGTGACGAAAACAGAGGCAAATGAGGTATGACGCCTGGCGTTTGAATCAAAAGGTGAAATTCGCACTAAGCGGTGTACTCCCGACTCAGACTTTAAAAGTCCATAAGAAAATACGCCCGAAATCAAAAAAGTAGCTGACTTAATACCTGCGGAGTCACCATCTTGAACATCTAAAAGCTGATATTTGAATTTTTTTAGCTCGGCCCAACGGGTGATCATTCTAAAAAGCATCGATGCCCAATCACAAGACTCTGTTCCGCCTGCCCCCGCATTAATCATCACAATAGCATTGTTAGAATCAAATTCATCAGACAAAAGAACTTTCTTTTCTGCCTCAAGAATTTTTTTCTCTAATTTGCTTGATGTCTCAACCGCCTCTCCAATGGAATCCGGGTCATCATCAGCATACTCACATAAAATCTCAAACTCTTCTTTTAAATCATTTAAATTATCATAAAGTTTAAGAGTTTCTTCAATTATAGATCGCTCTCTTTGAATCTTTGAGGCAGCTGTCACATCCTCCCAAAAACCCTCTAGCGACTCAAGCTCTGAAATTTCTTTAAGACGCGCCTCTTTTCTATCAATGTCAAAGTGACCTCCGAAGCTCAGAGATACGAGGCAACAACTTTTTCATAACCATCTTTTTATCTTCAAGAGTCAACATATTAGCATCGCTCATTTTTTCTCCTTAATAAAGCCTTTGTAACTATTCACAGTTGCCCGAAAAATAATCATATATTTCACGCTCTTTTTTATACATAAGCTCTAACTCTTTATTAGACTTCTCATGATCAAACCCTAACAAATGTAATATACCATGGATCAAAAGCTCAAAGATCTCCTCTTTCAGACTTATATTATTCTCAAGAGCCTGTTTCTTTGCCGTATCCATTGAGATAAAAACATCTCCGAGGTTTACTATGGGTAGCTTATTTTCAACCCATTCTTCCCTAAAGTCATCAAACATTGATAAACTAATCACATCTGTGGATTTATCTAATTTTCGATATTCGTTGTTGATTTCTCGTATTTCATGGTCCGATACAATAAAAACCTCTAGCTCTAATAATCCATTGAAAGAAAAACCTTTAATTAGCTTCTCTCTCATCAGGAAATGACCAAATGTTTGCTCCAACACAGGCATATCTTTTTCCACAGATAAAACCTTCTCTGCAAAGTTGTTTTCCCAGTCATTTGAGCCAAAGTTTATTTTAAATTTAGTGTCCATCATGCGATTTATTATTATATATTTATTTTTGTTATATATTAAATAATAAGGTCTAAAATGTCCTCTCCCAATATAAAATCCCTCTTTGAAACTATAAGAAAACTAAGAGACCCTGAGCACGGTTGTCCTTGGGACCTAAAGCAAACTCACCAATCATTAAAAAAGTATCTTATTGAAGAATGCTATGAAGCCTTGTACGCCATAGAGAATGAGGATGCATCAGCCCTTTTGGACGAACTAGGTGATGTTCAACTACAAATCCTGTTACATAGTATTATTGGAGAGGAGGAGAATAGTTTTTCGCTTCAAAACGTTTTCGACAATCTAGAAAAAAAGATCATTAGGCGCCATCCCCATGTCTTTAACAATAAAAAACCTATCTCCATTAAAGAGGTCAAAAATAATTGGAAAGAAATAAAAAAAAATGAGAATGAAAAAGAGTTTAATCAAAGAAAATGTCTCATAACCAAAAAGCAAATGACCGCTCCTGCTCTTTTGGCAGCCAACAACATCGGAGAATTTACGAACAGTAAAAAATTTGACTGGGAATCCACGAATCAAGTGATTCTAAAGGTGGAAGAGGAGCTCAGAGAGCTTAAAGATGAGTTGAAGTCACTTAACGATAAAAACATTCAAGAGGAATTAGGGGACCTACTTTTTACTGTAGCGCAAGTATGTAGACATGCCGGTTTTTGTCCGGAAGAAACCTTGAAATTAGCAAATAAGAAATTTCAAGACAGATATAACAATATGATAAAGTTAAATGACGGAGCCGATATCGTTTCGTTATCTCTAGAAGAAAAAGAAACTCTGTGGCAGAGGGTTAAAACTGGAAAATTTGATGAGTAGGTTATACGGATGTGAAAAAAAAATAATTGGAATAACTGGAGGCATTGCCACAGGAAAAAGTAGTTTTACCGCAATATTGAAAAAGAATGGATATCAAGTTATTTGTGCGGATGAGTTGGTCAAAGAGATTTATAAACTTCCTAAATCTATTACTTTAGTAGAGGAAATCTCACCAAACCTTGTCACAAATAACTCCATAAACTTTAGTAAATTAAGAGAACTTTTCTTCAGCGATGAGAATATCAAAAGAAAAATAGAGAATTACATATACGCTCAACTTGAAAATTTCTTTACAAAGGCTTCCAAAAACTTATCGTCACCGATCCTATATGATGTCCCGCTGCTTTTCGAAAAAAAAATAAATGAAAAAATTGATGCAACCGTTCTTATCTATGCAACTAGAGACCAACAAATTGAAAGACTATGCAGAAGAGATCAAGTAACAAATGAGTTGGCCAATAAGATTCTAGCAAACCAGCTTCCCATAGATCAGAAAAAAAAACTTGCTAATCTTGTTATAGATAACTCTACGACAAAAGACCATCTTGAAGAAAATTATCAAAAAATATTCTTACCATTCATTAAAAAGTATTAACCTAGGCTAATTTTACTCCCTTCAGCCTTTTCATCACTGTTGATATGTTGATCAAAACTATCACTATTAGTTTTAGAGTTCTCCGAAAGAATTTCCCCTAAATCAGAAAGAATTTGCTCTAGCTTCTCTACACCTTTGAAATGGCTTCCCATTAAGTCGGCTAGATGCTCCTCTAGACTTTCCAGATCACCTGTAGAATCCATGAGGCTATCATTAGCTGAATGTATCTCAACTGATGCCAATTCATTAATTAAATTTTTAAATTCATCTTTTAAAACAGTGGAGCTATCTTTGATTTTCAACAACTCCTCAACTGCAAATTCTACTTTTTTAATATTTTTTAAGTTTACATCCCTAAGCTCTCCGTAGTCGCGTTCTTGTTTTTGTTTTGCACTTTTTAACTTTTCAATCGCTCTTGATAAAGACATGAAGACATTTTTTATCTCATTTGTTCTCAAGTCGCGCACAAGGCTTGTGGAGTCGATAATTTTCTTTGTATCGTTAATGACTTTTATGTTATCCATATGGTTATCATCGTGGACTCTCATTTGTTCTAAAATTGATTTTTCGAATGAACTAAATATATGAGCGAGTCTTCTTGCCTTACTCTCTACCCTTTCAGGAAGACTTTCACTTTGTTGTACGAATGAATCAAGAGCAATCGATTCATTCTTATTTAAAATTTCATCTAAAGATCTCTCAACCTCAATCAGATTCTTTTCATAAATTTTATCAATAGGTTCAACTTCTTTTTTAGATAGAAAAACAACATAGTAGATTTGATTATCCACATTAACCTGGGAAGCAATAATGTCGACCCACTCATCATTCATTTCGACAGAGAGTGAATATCCCTCACTTGTAGAAATTATATTAGAGATATTAAATAAATTTATAAAAT
>DCQT01000040.1:842-980 GCA_002323535.1 Bacteriovoracaceae bacterium UBA1511 | reverse complement strand
AGATATTAAATAAATTTATAAAATGAGAATAATTTTTGACAACATCTCCATGAAGGAACTGATCCACTTTATCATTTGACCAAACCAATTCTCCACCATTTTGAAAAATCAAAGCCCCCCTTTCCAAGGACTCTTTTA
>DCQT01000040.1:0-514 GCA_002323535.1 Bacteriovoracaceae bacterium UBA1511 | reverse complement strand
AAGCTCTCCATATAGTTCTTTTCCTCTTATATAGTTTCTACAATCATTTATTTCAGATAAGAATTTATTATCCAAAGAGTCGTCATTTATTTCTTTACCTGACGTTAGAATATGGTTTTTTATAATATGCCAAAAATGATTCTGAAAATCTGTCTTGCGTACTTTCGAATCTCTATTTATTAAAAATAAAAAGGTGATAATAAATATTAAAGTTATTCCTGAGTAAAACCAAAGCATTCGTTTAATAACAAATGACCTCTCATGTATTGCAAGAACGTTATTATTTTTTATGACCCCTATTTCTTTGGTTAAATTAGCAATTCCCTGCAGAAGCTTGCCCAGGTCCTTTAAGAGCACTATCTTCTGATCAACAACCCCCGTAACATTAATTTGTATATCTTTTAAGGTATTTACTCTTTTTTTAATAATTTCTTTTTTCGCCTGCGATAATGTTGATACTTCAGCTACTCGATAAATTAGATTAAAGTCTTTTTCTAGCAAATCTATGTTTCTT
>DCQT01000032.1:490-3774 GCA_002323535.1 Bacteriovoracaceae bacterium UBA1511 | reverse complement strand
TAAATTTAATATACTAGAATTAATTTTGAAGATTAAAATACTATTTATTTAGAAATTTTTTTTATTAAAGAATTAGCAGATATCATCGACATATCTTTGAAAACGCAGAAACTTTGATAATTTCCATCTAAGCTTTGTGCTAAAACAATATGCGCATCCTGAAGTTGTTTGCAGGCAACAGCACCGGGATTTTTTCCGCCATTAAGAGCGCCTTTTTTTAATTTAATTCTAAGATTTGAGTTCAGTGTTTTCTTTGCCGAGCATTCTATTACTCTGTCTCTGCAATTGATTGAAAGAAGTGAATTTTTATATTTATAGAAACCATAATGTTTTCCGTTTATTCTATAGATTTCATTATGATCATCTGAGTAGGCCAAAACCATATAAAAAAGACAAAGGTTTATGATTTGAAATTTAAAATTTTCCATCTTATTTTATTATCCTATTTATTCCATAGGTGTTCCCGACAAGGTCCTCTTCATTTGTCCAAAAACTTCCTTCTTTTTCTACACTTTCAATGCTTGGATTGTCATATGATGTGTTATTACCCCAAGAGTTTTGGACCTTATATTGGACTTTTCCATTTTTGCACCTCATTCCTATGACAGTGACGGCATGTATACCATGCTCTCCAGAATCCATGCAGTTTTGCATTCTCTTTGGGAACTCTTTAGGAGGGCCATCCCATGCAACACTGCTACCTTCATTGTTCATGAATTTTGTGCAAATATCAATTCCAACAGGGATACCAATTTTTCCTGTAGGGGTCATCTTATTAAGATTTTCAAACATTGTATTTCTAAATACAGCTGTCGAGTATGCCTTTTGCGCAGAATCACACTCTTCCTCTGTAGTGCATTTTATATCTAATTCGTTCTCTCCATTAAAATCACTTATTTTTTGTGATTTATCATCTGGTAATATAAATCTTGGAAAGTACATGCTTTTACATTTTGTTGTCTTTGGTATGGAGGTTCCATTTTTTCTACAATCTGGCCCTAGCATATCAGTTAGAAATTCTTCAACACTACCTCGCCCATCAAGTTTTTCCAATAGGACATCAATATAGCTTGGGTCACCAAAAAAATGATCACTAAGATCACTTATTTGTTTAAAAGTTTTATATAAAATTGTGTTTCCATCGCAAATTTTATACAGGTTTTCGTCATAAAATTTTAATTTTGCATAAGCCTTACACTTATCTTCATCTTGGTAAGATGCAATCATGCGAGCTAAGTCATTTGATATGAAATAATCTTTCCCTAGGTTGGTATAAAATGATCTTCTAAAATTCCTGTTAGTTGATAAAGGCCCTGAGGTCGTCATATTATTTTCAATAGCAAATGTTTCTATTACTTGGTTGAACATATTTTTGAATAATCTGTCTTTACTTCTTGAAGACCTAAAGCTCGTTGTTTTTAACCCTTCAACGAATTTATTTAAATATCCTTTGAGTTTTGGGTCTAGGTTATATTGCTGCTCACTCGAACTGCCTTTGCCTTTGCCTTTGCCTTTGCCTTTTAAATTGACCCCTTGCCACTTGCCGAAAGAACCAAAGAAGTTATCACAAGATTTTTTGCTAGTGTTTTCATCTTGGCATTTAAATTTTAATGAGTATAAGCTGCCTGCGATTTTCTGTTTTAAATTTTTAAATATTTTTTCTCTGAATATCCCTTGGTTTTTGCAATCATTGAAATTCATTGAATTTGCCTTGGCGCGTGTTGCCTTTAATTTTTTTCTAAAAAATTTCTGAACTTTTGGTGTCATTACTTTATAACGATCATATAGTTTACCAAGTTCCATAATTAAATTCTTTGACGAAGAGTTCTCCTCTGAAAGATTTACTAAAGGTACGTATTTAGAGTCACACAGAGGGATCTGTAACTTTGCTGCCTTGTTAATAATTTCGCATGTGTTTCCAGATGATGTTACGAATTTACTTTCGCTTGGTGTTTCGCCGTTGATGTGGGTTTTTTCCAGGCTCTCGTTATATACTCTTTGTACTAAGGCAAGTTGAAAGAAAGATAATGATCTTCCGGTTTGGCTTTCAAGTAATATACTTCCTTGATTCGCATAACATGTGCCTAGCTGTGCTTGGTCCTGTGTTTTAAAATTCCTTAAGGATCCATGCTTATCATTTCTGAGATCTACTTTAAAATTTGAATTACCTGAACAATGGAACTTATTCAAATTGGAAATTTTAGACTTTTTATCATTTGCAAACAAATTTCCATATGGAATTAATACCAGAAAATTTATATAGATAAAGGCAAGTAATGTATAGTTGGTATTCAATATTTTTTTTATAATTAATCTACTCATAAAAAGCAATTTGCCCTAATCAAACTGGACCGCATTATCTGGATCGGCAAACACGTTAATTGAAAAACAATAAGATTCGCCCCAAAGTACTAAGACATTCCTTTTTGTAGTACTTGTTCCTTCGGCAACACCATACATGCGTGTGCTATTTTTTAGCTCGCAATCGAAGGCATAATCGAGGGTTGTTTTTTGAAACTCAGTTTCACAATTAGTATCAGAATAAGCAACTCCGGCGGAACAAAGCCCTGTTCTAAAGGCGTCGAAGGTATTTTTATCTTGATTTCTATATTCTTCACATGTGCCGTAAGATAAAGTTTTATCTACAGGGTCGTATGCTTCTCCAGGGTCTTGATCCCTTGTGTACTCAAGTGTTCTTTCTTCTTCAACACAAACAAATGTCGCATCCCCAGTTGATATACTACTTCTTACTGCATCCTCTTCACAGGAGAGTAGGAAAGTAGAGAGAAGTAATAAGTAAAAAACCGATTTTTTTATATTTTCCTCAGTGTTTCATTTGTGGTTTTAGCAACTGCGAAACAAAAAGTGCATGGCACATGTTAACGGGATTCGTATTTTTCTAAGCGTCCTTTTTTGTCGATGTCTGTGTATCTATTAGTGATAGTGTCCCAAATGCTATTTCCTTTTTTTCCAATAGCAGCTGGGTTTCTAAATTTATCGACACTTTTTCCTTTTGCTAGTTTTGCAAAGGGGTTTTTATCTCTTCGCGCTTTTTTTCCGCCAGGGCCGCCAATACCTTGTCCTCCGGAAAAGATCGCTCTAGTACTTCCTTTTCCACCTGTACGTAACTTGTAGTCTTTTCTTTGGTAGTTTGATCCACCGCCGCCACCGCCGCGTCCACGGCCTCCGCCGCCACCACCTACACCAGGTGCGCTTGCTCCGCCGCCACCGCCACCGCCGCCTGGTCCTTGCCAGATTAATAGAACTTCCTCATCTGCTGGAAA
>DCQT01000032.1:0-224 GCA_002323535.1 Bacteriovoracaceae bacterium UBA1511 | reverse complement strand
CCACCGCCGCCGCCACCGGCGCCTGGATTGGTTTTAATTCTTGCGGCACCAACACGATCCTGAACACCTTTTGCCCGGCTTGTGTTATTTAGGACACCGGCCACCTTGGCCTTGTTAATATCGCCTTTTGATCCTGCTTTATCACCAGTGGCGTTATTTTCATCAAGCTTTTTTTCGTTTACAGATTCAGCACCACTAAGTCCAAATTCTGGGCCATCAATATT
>DCQT01000107.1 GCA_002323535.1 Bacteriovoracaceae bacterium UBA1511 | reverse complement strand
TTTGATTCAGCGAATATGTCTCAGGAAAATATAGTTAACTTTGGTTATAAAAATCTTCTTTTAGATGGATTTCAAAAAGCTTCCTCAGAAGAAATTGATCGCACTTTATCTAAGCTTGATCCTCTTTCTGAATATAATTTAATGAAGCATGCTGAAATAGTCTCTGTAACCAATGACCGTTTCGCTAGGGCCGAAAATTGCTTGTCTCAATTTGTTCCTGTATTTGATCCGGCCCTTTTTGGAAAGCAGGGAAAAATTATGGATAGTTGGGAGAGCGCTAGGCATTCACTTAAAGGACAAGAGGAACTTTTATTAAAGTTTCAAAAAGAAGTAACGCCACGATTTTTAAGTTTTTGTACTAAGTATCACCTTGGTAATCAGGTGGAGCATGTAGAAGTTTTTGTAAAGGCGAAAAATTGTTGGGAAAATATCCTACCTAAAACAAAGATTGAAGGTCATTCATCTCTTAAACTAAAAGCCAACAATATCCTTACTTCAAGCGAGCTAAAGGTCATTACATACCCTGACGGCGGCTTATCAAGAATCGGTGTTTATGATGAACTGCCAGAGAGAGAAGCCTCAAGCTTTGATTGCAAGTCGAAAACGTATGAGGATGAAATACCTCAAGTAAAAAAACCTATTGGACTTGATTTTACCCTTGAAGATTCTTTTATTGTTGAAGCGTCTAATGAGCATTACTCACCGGCAAAATCCATTCTTTCACCTTATGCACCAGTTAATATGTTTGATGGTTTTGAAACAGCCAGAAGTAGAAAGGAAGGAAATGAAGAGTATGTGGTGGTTGGATTTAAAAAACCAAAAATTATCTCAATCATTGAGGTAGATTTTACTTTTTTTGTTAATAACAACCCAAATCATATGGAGTTTCTAGGCTTAAAAGATGATGAGTGGATTCCGCTGACAAGTAGGGAGTTTGTTAAGCCTTTTGCCGGAAATAAAAAGGTATTTAATTTGAATGATTCAGTTCTCGTTTCTCAGGTCAAAATTATGGTCTACCCAGACGGGGGATTTAACCGAGTAAAGTTTAAATAATGAGTAGTGAAACTTTTGATATTGACGGGCATGTGGTTAAAAGGTCTGTTGAGTTATCAATCATAGAAGTAGTTATTGGATCAATTCTACATGGCCTTAAAATTCCTATGAGTGGCCATTTCCTATCATTGAATCAAGGCGCCTTTTTATCTAAAAGCTATAATAATAGTTTTTCAAGATCTATTGCCGCAAAAACAACTTTTGAAATTTCTTTTATTACCGCAGTGATGAAATCCCTCTCTCCTGCCGGAAAAAAACTAGGGCCGATGATGAGTATTAGCTCCCAGGGACTACTCTATAGTCTTGGAGTTTTTGTTGGTGGTGTAGGGACGACAGGGAAAGTTATCGGAATGGTTTTGTTGTCCCTATGGGCATTTATTCAGCCATTTATTAGTTATTTTTTAATGTATGGAACTGAAATACTTAGTGCTCTAGCTTATTTTGAAAAAAAAATTGGTAAGGTTTTCGATTTAGAGAAGCTATCTCTTTTGTATGTTGTCGTTTTCCTCGTTGGATTTAAATTAATCGTCGCAGTGTGCGTTCCTTTTTTACTAAAGTTTAAAAAAATAGATAGCCTGTATAAAAAATTAAACATCTCACCAAAAGTTAAATTGAAAAATAAAAAACATAAAAATACGATCAGAGGTATATTCGCCGATCTTAGTTCCCCCATCTTTTTAATGTCTATTATAGTCATGGCGTTATTTTTCTATTTAACAGGTGAAGATAGTGCAATTATTTTTTGGAAGTTACTTCGAGCGATTAGTGTCTTTGTTTTAATTTCTTATTTGGCAAGAAGTCCTAAAGCACTAAGTGTTTTAGAGAAACTCTCTACTCGTAGTCACTGGGTAAAAAGAATGATGGAATTATCAAAAAAGGCTTCTAAGGAGCTGAACAAAAATATTTTAAACTAAATTTCAAGTTTAATATCGCAAGCTTTTTTAAAACCAAAACGACATGAGTTATTATATGCATCTTGAGCCTTAGCTTTTTCGTTGAGAACCTCTTCGTAAATCATTCCCAGCCCAAAACAACCTTTTTTGCTTCTTAACTTACATGACTTTGATAGATATTCTTTAGCTTCATTTATAGTCCCCTCTTTTTTCATAAGGATCATTCCTAGGTGGGCGCATGATTCGGGTGATTCCAATTCACACCCCTTCGTAAGAAGTTGAATGCTGATGAATAAATCACTGGATGAATCTGATTTTGAAAAGTAGTGTTTACCTTTTTCTTCACACATTTCAGAGTCTCCCATATAGCACTCTGCTACTGAGCGGATTAGCTTAAAGTTATTCACTAAAACAAAGGAGGTAATAAAAATAAGTATAGATATAAATTTTTTAAACATTACTGATCTCGTTCTTTCAAAAGCTCTGCGGCGATGCTTATAGAAATTTCCTCAGGATTGTTTTTTCCCAGAGGCAAACCAATCGGAACTCGAAGACTTGATAAAAAATCTTCACTTACTCCATTGTTGTTAAGTTCATTTTTTAAAACTTTTGCCTTTTGTTTACTGCCAATAACGCCCACGTAAGAAGATTTAGGGAAGTTGTTATATATCTCTTCAAGCACTGGACGATCAAAGGCATGTCCTTGAGTCATCGAAATAAAAAAATGATCTTCGCTTAGAGTTTTTACAACCGTCTCTGGTTTTGGATTATGAATAATTTTACCACAATCTTGCGGGAGTTTATCAAGCCATTCTTTTCTTGAGTCAATTACAGTGAGATTGCAGTTAAGTTTCATTAAAACACGTACCAGTGCTTGGGAAACATGGCCTGCGCCGAAAATGGCAATCTTCCAAGAGTCAGTTTTAAATATTTCAAATAAAAAAGTAACCTCGCCACCACAGGTCATCCCAACATCGGTTTGTAAGTTCCAAATGAGTGTTTTAAGTTTAATTGAGCTAGAGTCATTTAAAAGATCTTGTGCATGAGCGATAGCCTTCATCTCAACTTTACCGCCGCCAATAGTCCCAAAGGAGAGGCCATCTTTCGTCACCAAACACTTTGCCCCAATATCTTGAGGTGCTCCGCCTCTGACACTGGTGAGGGTAACTTGAACAAAATTTTCATTACTCTCTTTTAAGTCTTGTGCTTTTTTCCAAATACTCAACTGTTACCTCTTTTAAATATTTTCTAATTGTTATTATCACTTTAGTTCATCATTAGCATCAAATCCAAATATATAGGGAAAGTAGCCTGACCATGACCCCTTATCACATTCAGAATTGCTACCTCTTTTTTGGTAGAATTTCGCGCCTGATTCACTACTGGTAAATGCAACGCCGTCACTACTGATAGTAATATCCTCAAAACCCGGTGGCCCAGTTAAAAATAATTCATGCTCATTTGACTCAAAGTCCCAGAGATAAATTTTACTCTGATTATTTCCGTAACTAGTGCTTAGGAGAAACTTACCGTCATCTCTGACCGCAGCTCCTTGAACTTTGAAAATGGGTAGTGTTTTAGTTTTGTCAGGAAAAAAATCGATGCTTTTTTTATCGTCACTTAATTGAAAGCCACAAATTCTTTTAAAACCGTCGGTAAGAGGGCCTGAGCTAAAGCCACCAATCCATAGATAGTTTTTTGTTTTATCGTAAGAAATAAATGCTTTCTCACATAAACTATCGTAATCAAGAACTTCGGAGTGCAGTATTTCTTTTATAACACCTTGTGTATTTAGCATTGATTTTGGGGCGCCGGAAGTTGGAATAATCTTTTGAATATGACTTGAGTCTCCTCCCTCAGGAACCTCTAGGTCATAACGATAAAGTCCAGTTTCACTTGGAATAAAGGCATAGGTATATCCATCTTTTTTTACTACTGCGACACCACCTACGTGTCCCGTGTTCGGAGAGCTAAAACTACCTTTATATAGTGCAAAGGTATTTTTTATAGTACTAGTACAGCGGTCAATTTCAACGATTATGGAAGGGTAGTCCCTAGAGTTATTATTATCTTTTTCGCAACCACTTTCCTCATGAGTATTATTGTAATAGAGACTTAAATAAAAACTACCACCTTCAATTGATATTCCTTGAGGAACGTAATAGTCATCTTGATAGGGGATACTAAACCGCTCTTTTATTATACTCTTTGAAAAT
>DCQT01000029.1 GCA_002323535.1 Bacteriovoracaceae bacterium UBA1511 | reverse complement strand
CTTCAAGCAGCATCTCATAAAATCGCAGGGGAAATGTATCAGCAAGGCGCACCAGGAGCGGACGCTGGTGCAGGGGCTCAAGGCGCAGGACCTGAAACGGGCGCAGGAGAGCAACCGAAGTCTGATAAAAAAGATGACGATGTTGTTGATGCTGATTTTAAAGAAGTTTAATTAAAATAATTTTTATAGCGAGAGTTTCTGTAGGTTTTTATGAGTGAGAAAAGAGATTATTACGACGTCTTAGGATTACAAAAAGGTGCTTCGAAGGATGAAGTAAAAAAAGCCTACAGAAAACTTGCCATGAAATATCACCCGGATCGAAATCCAGGAGATAAAGCTGCAGAGTCAAAGTTTAAAGAAGCTAGTGAAGCTGCTGAAGTTCTAACTAATGACGACAAAAGAACTAGATACGATCAGTTTGGACACGCAGGGGTTAATGGCCAAGCAGGTGGTTTTGGTGGAGCTGAAGGCTTTAGTGGAGACTTTGGAGATATTTTTGGAGACCTTTTTGGAGATATCTTTGGTGGAGGCGGCGGTCGTGGACGCGGAAGACGCTCTCAAGGAATTCCAGGGGATGATCTTCAGGTTGTAGTCGACGTAACTTTTAAAGAGGCTGCGCTCGGTGCAGAAAAAGTCGTTTCTATAAATAAACATAAAACTTGTGGGACGTGTAATGGATCTGGAGCCGCGGCAGGCTCAGGACCAGTTACTTGTGACTATTGTAATGGGCATGGAGAGGTTAGAAGGCAGCAGGGCTTTTTTACTGTGGCCACAACCTGTCCAAAATGTAATGGCTCTGGACAGGTTATTAAAGATCCATGTCGTTCTTGTGGTGGTCAAGGTGTTACTAGATCAAAAAGTGAACTAGAGGTTAAAATCCCAGCTGGTATTGATGATGGGCAAAGACTAAAGCTTCGCGGAGAGGGTGACTCAGGAAGAAAAGGTGGACCTGCAGGCGACTTGTACGTAGTTGTTCGAGTTAAAGAGCATGAGTTTTTTACTCGCGAGGACTTTGATGTTTGTTGCATGGTACCCGTGAGCTTTTCTCAGGCTGCTCTTGGAACAACAATTAGAGTTCCAACGTTAACTGGTAATGTTGAAATGAAAGTTCCCGCCGGCACTCAATCTGGTAAGAAGATGCGGATTAAAGGTAAGGGATTCCAAAAGCTTGGAGGATACGGAGTAGGCGATCAAATTATTACTGTTCATGTCGAAACTCCGACGAAACTTACATCTGAGCAAAAGAAGTTATTTGAGCAACTTGCTGCGACAGACACTAATTCATCCAACCCTATGGCATCAAACTTCTTTGATAAAGTAAAAGATCTGTTTCAATAATTAGTTCTTCTCCTTAAAATACTCTGGTAACCTTTTGTAAGTAACGATCTGGAGTATTTGGTGAAATTATTTGGTATTTTATTTTTATTCTTCTTGCATTCATGTGCGGGTATAACTCCTCTTAATGATAATGATTGGAAAAGGTATTATTCGGATGATTTTCTTGCTGCAGTTGAGAAGGTTATTGATTTACGAGAAGAAGATAAGTGGGAGGAGTCAATTGAGTACCTAATGGCCTTAGATGAGGTAAATCTCTCAAAAGAGGAAAAAGCATTTAGAAGAAACTTAATAGGTGTTCACTTTCTTAATAATAAAAACTTCGAGAAAGCAATATTTCATTTTTCTCAGGCGTCGTCTTTCGAAGTCGAGGATTTGAGATTAATGGCCACGATCAATTTGAACCTAGCGAATGCAAACTTTCAACTAGGCCTTTTTGAAGAATCCCTTAAGAATTTATCTCAAGTAGATAGTTCCTATTTAGGTCAAGAGGGTCAAAAGAGCTTTTACTTACTTAATTATGAAATAGCGACATATGTTGAAGATAAGGCATTACAATTTGATTCTTTGGTTGGCTTTGTAAGAAGCTTTGGAAGTTCTTCTCCTGACGAATACAAAGATAGTTTAAGAGCATTTGAAATTTTAATAAAAGGAAAAACGATTGAAAGCCAAATTACAATTGCTGAGAAGTTAATAGAGAAAATAAATCAGCAGTCCTTGAAATATGTATTGGAAATAATTGAAAGAAGTTATTTCTCTGGATTTACATCAGATGCAAAAAAATTAATGGCATCTTTGGAAGTGCTAGATTGGGTTAACTCAAATGCGAATGAGCAGGTGCTAAGATTTAAGGAGAGACTGGGAGCATTCTCTGAAATCGATACAAAAGCCATAGGAGTAGTGTTACCACTTTCTGGAAAGTATAAAAAATTTGGAGTGCGAATTCTTCGGGGGATTCACTCAGCATTTCAAGGTGGACTTGATAAAAAAGGCTTTCGACTAATAGTAGAAGACTCTAAGTCTAGTTCAATTATCGGGGCTCAAGCAATCAAAAAGTTGGTAAAGAGGTATAAAGTTTCTAGTGTAATCGGAGGCATAGAATCTTCATCGGCAACAACCTACTTCGAGGAGTTGAGAAAGTATCAAGTGATCTTTTTGAGTTTGGCAAAAGTTTTAACTCCGGAGAAATCAAAAACTCAATTCCTTGTTGAAATACCTGGTTCAGTGGAGTCTGAGGTGAGAGCAGTTCTGAGCAGAATGTCTTCAGAGTTTCCGTCCTCGAAAGCAGCGGTGGTATTCCCGAAAAGCCATATTGGGAAAAGTTACCTAAATACTTTTTGGAACTTGTCCTCAGAGTATGGAGTTGAAGTAGTTGACGCTGTAAGCTTTGATCCATCAAAAAAAGACCTTAGAGATCCAATTAAAGACTTGTTGGGTTTAAAATATAACCGAGAAAGAAAGGAAGAACTTGAGATATTAAATCAAGTCTATTCTTTAGAAAAGTCAGTAATAAGAAGGGTACAAAAGTTAAAGCCCCTAGTGGATTTTGATTGGGTCTTTATTCCATCAGCACCTTATAGTGCCGCACAGATAATACCCAGTTTTTCTTACTTTGATGCAACCAATGAGGTTTTGGTTGGCCCATCTAGTTGGAGAAGTAGCGTTGTGATGGAAGTGTCGCGCGGAAAGAGGGGTGTAAATTTCAATCTTAGTAAATCATTACCAGGTGGAGAGAAGAAATTATTTAAAGAAAGTTATGGATATGCACCTAAGCTTCCAGAAGCAAGGGGGCATAATGCAATACTATTTTTAACAGAGTTATTTAAAGAAAGAGACCTCTCAGAGATTACCTCGAGGGAAGATTTGTTCAATTCTGTCTCAGGGGTAGATGAGATAAAAATATCAAGCGGACTTTTTAGTTTAATTAAAAACCGATGGAACTTAGACTTTGAGATAGGGCACTTTAGAGGAAAATACGCCCAAAGTGGGCTAAGGTATGTCAAACGTGAGGCAAAAGAAGAAATTACGGGTGGTCAGTCAGAGGAAGAGGAGTAGAAGTAGTCATAAGACTACTTCTTTTTTGCAGCGATAGTTCTTTTAAGTCTTTCTTTTTTTCTTTTTTGACTACTTTTTCTTTTCATTTTTAGAACTGATTTTTTTCTTCCCATTCCCATATTATTCTCCTGATGGATGTAAACGGATACCGGCATGCGCCCCGCGTTGTTCTTTGCGTAAACTTATATAAACTATGAAAAATGATATGCAATTGCAATGTTTTTGTTTTCATTATGTTTGGCTAATAAGTTGTCAATAAATTATTTAGGATGATATCTTTAAGGCAAAATTGCTAAGGAAAGGCATTGTCTAAAACAAAAGCTACCAAGAAAAAAGCTACCAAGAAAAAAGTTTCTAAAAAAGTGACTAAAAAATCAGCATCCAAAAAGGTAGCAAAAAAAGCCTCTTCTAAGAAACTGTCCAAAAAGAATGTCAAATCAGTTTCCGAGGGGTCATTTAAGGCTCAAGCAAAAAAAGAGCTAGCGCAGGACAAACATATTCATCCAAGAAGATTACTAGAGTTGTCCAGAAGAATTCACGGTAACAAGGCAAAACATAAAATCGCGATAGACATGCTCGAAAGATATACTGGGCATGATATTAAAGATTTTCAAAACCAAATTATTTTAACAAATTTTCATAAGTATATTGAAACTTTTAATGAGACGTTTGACGACGCTTACCATACGAAGGGGTCGGCATTTCAGGCTTCTTCTTCAAAGGAGGCGCATGTTACGATTATTGAATTTGGTGTTGGTTCAGCGATGGCAGCTTTGGTTGGAGAGTTAGTCTCAGTAGTAAATCCAAAGGCTGTTTTATTTCTAGGTTTATGCGGCGCTGTCCATCGATCCTTGAAAGTTGGAGATTTTATACTGCCAATCGCATCAATCAGAGCTGAAGGAGTATCTGGGCACTTTCTTCCTCCTCAGGTTCCCGCGCTTCCAACTTTCAAAATTCAAAAATTCGTTAGTCAGATTCTTGTCGAAAATAAAATTGAATATAGAACGGGCACCATACACTCTACCGACTTCAGATTTTGGGAATTTGATCAAAAGTTTAAGGATAATTTGATTGATGAAAGAGTGCTTGCAGTAGAGATGGAAACAGCTGCTCTTTTTACAATTTGCTTTGTCTCTAAGGTAAACATTGGTGCTCTCTTATTGGTTAGTGACTGTCCAATGCAAAAAGGTGGCATTAAAACTAAAGAATCCGCAAAAGAGGTGTTTAAAAAATACACCGCAAAACATATTGATTTAGGTATTCAGGCAATGAAAGAGATTGCCACTAGAGGGGAGAAAATCAGGCATTACACCTGGTAGGAATAAAGGTTATGGCTATGTTAAAAAAAGTATTCGATTGGTTTTCAAATGATTTAGCAATAGATTTAGGGACAGCAAATACTCTTGTTTGTGCCAAAGATAAAGGCATCATTGTTAATGAGCCTTCTGTCGTTGCAGTTCATCAAGGTGTGAAAGGAATTTCTAAAGTTCTTGCCGTTGGAACTGAAGCTAAGCAGATGCTAGGAAGAACACCCGGCTCTATTAAAGCAATAAGACCAATGAAAGATGGTGTTATTGCAGACTTTGAAGTTACTCAAGCAATGCTTAGGTACTTTATTCAAAAATCAATCTCTGGTTCAAAGTTAATCAAGCCAAGAATCATTATTTGTATTCCATTTGGAATCACTCAAGTTGAGAAAAGAGCTGTCAAAGAATCAGCTGAACAAGCTGGAGCGAGAGAGGTTTATTTGATAGAAGAGCCAATGGCCGCAGCGATTGGTGCAGGTCTTCCAATTACGGAGCCATCTGGAAGTATGATCGTTGATATTGGTGGTGGAACGACAGAAGTTGCCGTCATTTCTCTTGGTGGGATTGTTTTCTCTAAATCTGAGAGAGTCGCTGGTGATAAATTTGATGAAGCAATTTCAAGTTATATTAAAAAGAAATACAGTCTATTAATCGGAGAGAGAACCGCTGAGGCAATTAAAATAAATATTGGTAATGCTTATCCATTTGATGACGAAGTAAAAACTTTTGAGGTGAAAGGTCGAGACCTCATTGGTGGAGCGCCAAAAATTATTGAAGTAACAAGTGATGAAATTCGAGACGCACTTTCTGATCCTATTGGTGAGGTTGTTGAGGCGATTAAAGTTAGTTTAGAAAAAACACCACCTGAATTAGCTGCAGATATTGTTGATAATGGAATTGTGCTTGCTGGTGGTGGAGCACTTCTAGCAAACCTTGATCTTCTGATTAAGGAGAAAACAGGCCTTCCAGTTACATTAGCTGAAGATCCTCTGACGTGTGTTGTTCGTGGATGTGGAAAAGCCCTCGAGTCAATTTCGCTTCTTAAGCAGGTGACAACCCTTAGTTAGAATGAAAAGCATTCTGCTTTTTTGTTTCTTTCAACTCTTTTACTCATGTGCATACATAGAGATGTTATCTATTTCTCAAACTGACCCAGCATCTTTAAAGGGGAGTTACGAGTATAGCTATAAAGATGAAACCGGCAGCTTCACTATTCACCGAAGGTTTGGACAAAATAAATCTGGGGAGTATATTTTGAAAAAGGAGCTTCGCTCTCCTTTTTCTTCTAAGTATTTGGAGAGGTTTACGTCAATTAGTAATTCGAAGAGGTTTAACGAAAAAACGAATTATCTATACCCAAGGGTATCAGAAGCTATTTTTTGGTTGGATAAAAAAAGACACAAGTCTTTATTGAAAATAGACGGTAAGTCACTACAGGTTGTCTCTGTTATTGGCAGTAAGGTTTATCGTAAGGTTTCTGAAGTTTTAGATAATAAAAGAGTTCATTGTTTTTTCTCACAACTTGTTGAGTGTGTTGCAACTACCAACTTTTTTGAAATTAGCTCTAAGAAAAATTTAGGAACCATGAATTTAAATGTAATTTGGGATGGTTTTCCTTTTTTTAATGAACAATATTTAAACCAATCAGTATCTCCTGTTCAAAGTGGGAGAATGGCTTTTGTGGAGCAGTCCAAAGGTATGTGGAAGTATCAATTAGAGGTTGATGATCAGATACTTTTTTATTTTTTAGATAATAAATTTAGATTGAAAAACTTTTATTGGGTTGCAAAAGGAATTTCGCAAGAAAGAGAAAATTTATAAGAACCGAGGGATTTTTTTGAATCAAATTGGAAAATTATTTTTTACAGGCTTATCAGGCACTACGTTAACTAAAAATGAAGAGGATTTTATTAGGGAGTATTCGTTAGGCGGCGTAATCCTATTTTCAAAAAATTATAGTAATAGGGAGCAATTAAAAAATCTTTGCACTTCTATTAAAAATATACAATCAGACATCCTTATTGCGACAGATCATGAGGGGGGAAGAGTTCAACGGTTCAGAAAGGAATTTACAGAGTTTCCTTCAATGATGGAAATAGCAAAGCTTGGATCTCCCAAATTATGTTATGAGGTTCATGAGCAAATGGCAAAGGAGCTAAGTTACTGTGGAGTTAATGTGAATTTGAGTCCATGTGCAGATATATTAATTGATCCGAACTGTGATGTTATCGGTGATAGAAGTTTTGGAGACAGCAAAGAAATAGTTTCAGAGTTTGCTTCCTCTGCTGTCAGAGGTCTTCAAACCAATGGTGTTTTCTCGTGTCTGAAGCATTTTCCCGGACACGGTAATACCTCAGTGGACTCTCACGAAGATCTACCGACTATAAATGATGAGCTTGATGTGATTAAAGATCGGGACATTTTTCCTTTTAAAAGAGCGGTCAAATCAAAGTGTGGATTTGTTATGATGGCGCATCTTAATATTCCTTCAGTTGATAAAGAAAAAATGACTACGGTATCACCTAAAGCTTATGAGCTATGCAGAGACGCTCTTCGTTTTAATGGAATTATTATTACTGATGATATGGAAATGGGGGCGATTGAGAAAACCTATGGCCGAGTAGAGGCTGCAAAAATGGCAATTCTTGCCGGGGCAACGATGGTTGAGTACAGAAGTTTTGAAAAGACCTATGAAGTTGTTCGCCATCTGGCAGCAGACGAATCATTAAGTTCTAAATTTGAAATAAATGAAAAAATAATTCATCAAGTTAAGAAAAGTTTGTTGAATAAGACTGAATGCCATAGTTCTGATGTTTTTTTTGAGGGTGAAAAATTAAATCAAAAAATACGAAGTGCTCTTCTTATAAAATAAATTTTGTTTGAAAATTAGTTAGAGCATCATTTATTTCCTAATAAAGAAGCTTTAGAAGGTTTTTGTTAGAATTTACCTAATGATTTTAAATGCTTCGCGCCTTATTTATATACTTTTATTTGTGTTTTGCTCAAACACGCTGTTTGCTCAGGCACGACCTCGAATCAGAGGAGTAGAAGAACAAGTCACCGTAAGTAAAAGACATCGATTAGCGTGTAATTTAAACGAAACAAGAAACAGAAAAACTTACGATGTTTGCTCAAAATTATTCGAAGAGGCTAAAGAAGAGATTGTCGTTGATGTGGCCGAGAATAAGTGGCGTGGTAAGGTAGATGATTATTATAAGAAGGGGCCACCAAAAAAATCTCGTGATATTCAAGAGCAGAAAGAGTCAAAAGGACAACGAGAATATCGTCTATCACAAGCTCCAATTTGGCTGAAAAACTGTAAGGACTTTTTTCCAGGGCAAGAGTTTGGTTTTGCTAAGTCTGACCCTGGAAGTTGTCTTGCCTATGGTGATTACCTACTAGAGAATCAAAAACCTGATGGCGCATTAAAGTTTTACCGCAAAGCTTGTGGAAGGGATTACATAAAGGCACAAGCACTTAGGTCTGATGATAAAAAGCTAAGAGAAAAAGGTATCAATCATCTTAAAAAATATGGTTGTGTAACTTTGAAGGAAGAGAAGTTATTTAACTTAAAAGATGTACCAGTTTGTAGTAGAGATAGACTACTTGCATGCCAAAGAGTCGGTTTAATACTTCGAACAAAAGATGAAACAGAGCTAGGAAATAAGTTTTTAAGACGCGCATGTGATGGACGTATACAGTCCGCGTGTGACGCGATAAAAGAACAAGAGGATCCTTGGGCATTGATTCTTTATACAGCTCTAGCAGGAATATTTCTTTCAGTTTTTATTTTTGTGCGAATGCTTTTTCAAGAGCAGTCAGAAATGCAAACCTCAGAGCAGCTGGAAGAGGGCGCAAGTGAGAAAAAAGATGAAATTTCTAAGCACGGAATAATCTTAAAATATTCAAGGCCATTTTTTAAACATTATATTTCGCCAGTTGTATCTTCAATGAAGATGAAAAAAAAGATTAAGGAGAAATATAAGCAGCCCCTATCGTCAGCTGGTTTGAATGATTTATTAACTCCTGAGGATTTTTTTGCTTTTAAATTATTTTTGATCATTGGATTTCCCATAGTCTTCTTGGGAGTTAGAACTTTCCTTGAGGAGACTTGGCCATTATCTTTAATTCCTGTGTTAGGAGGAATTGGTTTTTTCTATCCCGATATGTGGATAAAAGGAAAAATTCAACAAAGACAAGAAGAAGTTATGGTTGGTATGCCTTTTTGTGTCGATATGCTTGCTCTAAGTGTTGAAGCAGGGCTTGATTTTGTTGCGGCAATGTCAAAGGTTGTTGAAAAAGGAAAACCAGGACCTCTTATAGACGAGTTTACCCAAGTAATAAAAGAGATAAAAATTGGGGCATCAAGGGCGGAATCACTTAGAAATATGGCCTATCGAGTAGATCTGATTCAAATTACATCTTTCACTGCCACGTTGATCGCTGCGGACTCAGTTGGTGCATCGATAGGTCCAATTTTGAAAAATCTATCCAAGGAAATTAGGGAGAAAAGAAGTTCAGAGGCAGAGAAAAAAGGTGCCCAAGCAACAACTAAAATTCTATTCCCTATGATGGCCTTTATTATGCCTGCTGTTTTGATTATCATTTTTGCACCGATAGTTGTTGAACAGGTTACCGGAGGTAGATAATGAGGTTACTGCATGGTGAAAAGGTTATTTCAGATAACGTTCGAGTTGCGGATGACACATTGTCGAGAATGGTTGGTCTTCTAAATTGTAAAAAACTAGATACTGGCGAATCTCTTTTAATAGAGCCATGTAATTCTATTCATACGTTTTTCATGAAGTTTAATATTGATGTTCTTTTCTTAGATAAGAACTTTAAGGTGGTAAAAGTTTTTAGAGACTTGCCTCCTTGGCGGATAACAAGGCCTTATTTTTCAGTGAAAAGAGTCGTGGAGGCAAATGCAGATACATTTGATGAGGTCAAACCTGGAGATCAACTGGAGTTAAGAGATGTTTAAACTTGTTGCGATTGCAGGTAAATTAAGAGGTGAAGAATTTACTCTTGTCGAGGGTGATAATGTTTGCGGGCGAGAGGAGGATTTAACAGTATCACTTTCTGTTGATGGTATATCAAAACAGCATTTTAGTATTAATGTAAAAGGAGAAACTGCTTTTCTAAAAGATTTAGATAGCTCAAATGGAACTTATCTAAATGGAAAGCTTATTAAAAGTGCAACAATTCAAAATGGTGACAAAATATCTTTGCCTGATCTCATTCTTCAAGTTGTTTATGTTGAAGAAAAAAAGATCATTATTAAAAAAGTAGCCGATGGTAAAGAAGAGGAAGTTGTTGATGATTTTTCAAAGCCACCGCCAAAACCAAAAAACTTAGGACCGACACTTTTATGGCTTTTTAAATATAAGTTAGTCATTCACCTAAATGGGCTTAATCGGGAGTACCAATGGAGGGCGATGAGTGCGATCAGCTTCGCAGTTTTTGTTTTCTTAACTATGTATTTAACTATTTTCCCTGCTATAGAGTATGGGGATACTATTTTAATTTCAGAGGTAGCGCAAAGAGGGAAACTATACGCAGAGGAGATCGCTAGACTTAATGCGAAGGCATTAGAAAAAAAACAACTGGATATGGTTGATACTTCTTTTATCGAGAATAATAAAGAGGTTAAGTTTGAATTATTTGATCTACAAGGCCGGGTTGTTCGGCCTTTTGTTCGAATGAATGAATATATTCAGGACCCCTTTAGTGTGAAAGCCCAAGAATGGGCCGCGAGAACAATGAATGAAAGTGATTCTACTCAAGTTCAAATTCTTGGTAGTGGTGTTATTGGAATTGCTGCAAAAATAATGGCATACAACCCCCGTACAGGGACTTCAGAGGCAGTAGGTGTTATTGCTTTAAGGTTTAAGCCTAAGTCAATTCAGGATAGGCATACGATGATGATTTTCTTAAAGTCATTAATTTCCTCAGGTGGAATTGCAGCAATCTTTTTTGGCATTTTTTATTTTTTAACCTTAAGACCTTTAGAGGAGCTAAAGTATCTTTTAGATGATGCTATTAGGTCTGGAAAAAGAGGAATTGAGCCAGAGCTAAAATTTGAAGAATTAAATCCACTGAAAAATAGTATCAACTCATTAATACAAAGGTACCGAGAGGCTGATCGAGATTCGGACGATGATACATTTGATGAAGTAGAAGAGTCCGGACCTTACATTGAGACAATGGTTGAGTTTATGAATGGTGCTCATGGTGCGGTTATGATTCTAGACCAAGACAAAAATGTTGTAAGAATTAACACTCCTGCTGAAGACTGCACAGGGATACGAGAAAGTGGTTCAGAGGGGATGAGTCTATTGGATGTGGCAAGAGAGCAAGGATTGGCGGCGACAGTCATCGAGCTTTGTGATGGCTCCGCGGACAACTCCGGAACTAGTCAAAGTGGAAACTATGAACTTCAAGGTAACGATTATAGCGTATTTGTAAACGCACTCATGGGAAAAGATGGGTTTGCAAAATGTTTCTATATTTCGTTTGTAAGAGATGAGTAAAAGTAAAGCAGTTAAAATTGTAAATAATTTTAGGGCGCCAAAAAAAGTTGGAGTCCATCATAGGCTACTCTGCTTGACTGGAAGAAATAAAGGAGTCTCTTATTATATTGCTGGTCGGCGAGTTGTTCTTGGACGGTCGGATAAAATCGATATCCAAGTCCTTGATGAAAAGGCAAGTAGGGAGCATGCAGAGATAGTAAATATTAACGGTGATTTCATTCTTACAGATTTAAAAAGTCAAAACGGTACTGTTGTAGAGGATCTTAAAATTACTCAGCACAAGCTTTCAAATGGCGACAAAATTATAATAGGTGCGACGGTATTAAAATTTGAAGTATTTAATATTGAGTCTGAGTATGAAATAGAAGTTGCCGAAAGTGAAAAATTGCCTAACGAGGAAATTGAAGATGAACAGAAGAAAAAAGACGCGAAAAAAAAAGGAAATATCAGACTGATCGTAATAGTATCGGTGTTAGCGGTTTTATTTTTGTTTGATAGTGGTGAGAAAGAAAGTGAAAATAAAAAGACAAACCGTAGAAGGTTGAAGGATGTAACTTCTGCTTATGAACAGGAGCAAAATAAAAAGAAAAATGCAGAGAGTTTAAAAGACAAGAAAAATGTAGAAGCAATCATTCACAGAGGTCAAAGAGAATTTAGAGAGCAAAACTACTTCAGAGCGCTTGAGGAATTTCAACAGGCGCTGATTTTAGATCCAGGTAACGGAAGGGCAATGTTTTATAAAAGAAAGACGAAGCAAGCCTTGGATGAAAGTACTGAAAAGTTATTTTTAAAAGCTAGAAGGGAAATGGAAGGCCGGAAGCTGAAGTCTGCGGCAAACTCCTATTGTGCTATAATAAGGTTGCTGAGGGGTTATGACGACGATGAGAGGTATGAATTAGCAGAAAATCAAATAAATTTTATTGAGAATAAACTTGGGATGGATGAAGGTGAATTTAGATGTCTTAAAAAATGATGAAGTGCTTGCCTCATTTGATTTTTCCAATGAAATCACTGGAGATGAAGGACAAAAATTTAATACCCTCATTGGCAGGGGTTCTAATTGCTTTGTTCGTATTGACGATCGATTGATTTCTAGAGAGCAAGGTGCAGTCATTTTTGAAAATGGACAATGGTTCTATGAAAATTTATCTAAATTTAAGCCTACTTATGACGATTCAAATAATGAAGTTAATAAAGTTGCGATAAATACGAACAAAAAACTAAGAGTTGGTGGGTACACTCTTCTTTTTCAAATTGCTGGTGAGTCCGATGAAGCAGAGGCAACTAAGCTGAGTAGTGGGGACCAAACCTCATCAATAAAACATGATGAAAGTGTAGATGAATCTGATGAAAATGAACTTAATGAAGTTGGAGATGAAAATCAGGTAGATGAATCAGATGATGGGTTTACAGAGGAAACGGAAGAGCAGTCATTTGGAGAAGAGAGCACAGGTGAAGAGAGTTATGGGGAAGAATCGGAATACACTGACCAAGAGGATTATGCATCAGAGGGAGAGTTTGATTCAGGAGATGAGTTTTCTTCTGAGGGAGAGTTTGAAAGTGACGATGAGTTTGATAATTCCTCTGATGAGTATGCAATGGAAGAGGCGGGAGAGAAGACTCAAGTTTTTACTGGCCATGTAAATTTTTATGTGGAGATATTTGGAGAACATGCACCATATGAAAAATATACGGTTAAGGATGGCGATAATTTTATTGGGCGTGATGAGGAGAGTTCTCAGATACCCTTGCTAGACCAAGAGGTTTCATCTAAGCATGCAAATTTAAAAAAGGTTAAAGGGAAAGTTTATTTAATTGACCTAGAGTCTGCCAATGGAACATTACTTAACGGTGTAAAAATAAATGAAGAAACGTTAAAAGATAGTGATGAATTTATAATTGGTAGTACAACGTTTACCTTTAGAGCAAAAAATGATTTTCTGGCAGGTGAGTCAGATCGTTTTCTTCCAGTTGAAGAAAATCAGGTGATCGAGGTTCAAGAGGTAGTCGAGGTAGATGAACTAGACATCTCAGAGGATGGTGCCACTGAGGAGATGCCTGAAGATGCACAAAAATCAATTGTTAAAAAATTAATATGGAAATACAAACAACTACCTAGAAATAAACAATTAATTTATGGGGCAGTGGGATTGTTTCTACTTTATATGATTTTGGATTCAGAGGATCCACCAAAAAAAGTCGCAAGTAAAAAACCGGGCAAAGAAAAAATTGTTGATGGTAAAGTAGTTAAAGTTGAATCAGAGGAAAAGAAGAAGCCGCAGACAAAAGCAGAGGAACTTTTTAATGCACTAAGCCCAGAGGATCAACAGTTTGTAATTTCAACTTATCAATTAGGTTTTGAGTTTATTCAACAGGCTAAATATGAAGATGCATTAAGGGAATTGGATAAAGTTCAAAAATTAATTCCAAAATACAAGGATACAGAGTCCTTGATTCAAGTTGCTTCTTCAGGTTTCCGGGAGTTAGAGGAGCTCGAAAAAAAGAGATTGGCAGAAATTGAAGAGAAAAAGCGGCAAGAAAAAATCAATTCACTTGTTGAGAAGGCAAAAGGATTTGTTAAGGAAAAGAGTGTCGCCCCAGCAGAATCAACCTTCAGTCAGATTCTTGCGATGGACCCTGAAAATCTAGATGTGCCTTCATTACGAATGGAGCTAGACGCTTGGAAAAAAGAGAAGGAAAGAAAAGCCCTCGAGAAAGCTCAAAAAGAGTCTGAAAGAAAAAGAAAACTGGGGCAAATCGCACCGAGCCGAACTTTTTATGGGAAAGAAGAGTGGTATAAGACAATTTTGAAAGTCGAGGAGTTTTTAAGAATAAAAGATATGGACGAGGACTTAGTAAAAGAAGCGACAGAGATGCTGAAAGTATCCAAAGGAAAACTGAAGGAAAAAACAGGGCCATTACTTGGGAAAGCTAGAAGTTTAAAAGAAGG
>DCQT01000008.1 GCA_002323535.1 Bacteriovoracaceae bacterium UBA1511 | reverse complement strand
AAAAAAAGAAGCAAGACGACTTAATGAATATTTCTATAAAAATTGGGTTTTTGATGAAGTTAATGGAGAACCACCTTTAGAGTCATTCGTAAAAAACGCTTTTGGTGCTCGTTTAATTAAGAATAATGAAGAAATTTAATTTTTGAATAGAGATTTTGAATTTAGAAAGACCCGATGAAAAAGCTCTGTCTTTTTAGTCATTTGGTTTTTCAATACTTCTAATTTCTCTCTTTTTTCTTCGTTGTGAATCTTGCTGAAATTTTCTTCAATTGAACTTTGAAATAAAAGGACCCAACGTCCAACTTCTCCCTTTTTTATTTTTAGATATTCGTGTTTTTTTATAATGCTATTTAGGTTCGCTTTATTTAGAAGTGCTTTTTTTTGGCTAGAGTCTAGGTCGAGTAGTTGAACTGCCCAGAAAAGATGAATTTTCGGAAGATGGACATCAAAGTCATCTATATGTCTAAAGTGGTATCCGATAATAATATCACTTTTAGCTTTGTCGTAAAAAGAATCTACAACCAATTTGATAAAACTGAGCTCGTCTGAAAAATTAGGTAAAAAAAAGGCCATCAATCCATGATAGCCTCGAAAGTATAAACCTAAAATAAGTTTCTACTTTATCTCGTTGCTAATTCGTTTAAAGTTTTCCCTAGGGACTTTGATCTACGATCAAAAAAGTTACTATTTTCCGCCATTTCCGACTCTTCTTTACAGTCAATACACATTTCAGCGGTCAGTCTTGCAAGGAGTCTGTCTTTTGCGATCTCTGCGTCACACTCCTTACACAGACCGTATGTTCCATCGGATATTTTTTGAAGGCTTTTTTTAAGCTTTTTAAAATAAAAGCTTTCTCGGTTTTTCATCCTGAGGTCGTGGCTTACTTGTATGTTCGAGTTTGCCTCATCGACTGGGTCAGACAGCTCTTCTTTTGCCATTGAACCTACGTTTGCAGTCTCTTGATGCCGTTGATTAATAAGATTTAATTCTAGTGTAATTTTATTTTTTAGCTCAGTGATATCTTGATCGGATAAATAATTATTTTCTCTCATCAGTCACTCCTCTTCACTTTTAGGAAGTAATGTAAAATTTACACAGGAGACTACATATTCTTATACTAGGTGACAATTGCATCAGTTGTACTTATTTCTTACATTAGATTACATTATGTCATTTTGAGAGTTTACCCTCACAGTATGGACAGAATGACCAAAACTGCTCATCAAGCTCTTGATTACAACTGGTACAGCTCACTACTCTTTTAAGGTCCTCAAAGCCCTCTCCGGCCAAAAAGAGGTCTTTTTTTACGGCCCTAATTGTCAGAGAATTAGCAAAAAATATGTTGGAACTACTTTTGTGAGGTCTAAACATCCCGGGAGAGACGTTTTGATCCACTAGCAATCTTACACTTTCAATTTGTTGAGAACTTGAAAGTAATTGTTTATTTGCCGCATTTTTAAGGCTTTCAAGGTGCCTTTTGGCTTTCTCTAGCTCTTCACGATTAGTCATACGTATATTTTAAATATATTAAGATATAAATCAATTGGGCCAAAAACTCTGTATTCTTTCAATTATTTGAATTGCTTGTCGCTGGTCTTTTGAAAATATGCTCTGAAAGCCCCAGTTTAGCTCAGAGATTATCTTTTTAAAGTAAACACTCTTTCCACCCAGAGACTCTACAATACCAAGTGGATAAATGAGCAAATTTTTTGGACAGCGTTTGATAAATTGGCCCAGTGCTTTGAAAAAAGCTGGAGGTACCGGTTCACCAAATTGGTGCTGATAATCTATAAAATGTCGTGTACAAGCTTCCATGATAAATGGTGTTAATTCAACAACCCCTTTCTCATTACTTTCTATCAAGTTAATGAGACTTTTTTGAAATGCAGGGGACGGAGTTCTGAAATGACATATAATACATAAATTTCTTTTTAGATTTTTGAAACTCGAAAGGTCGTCAATAACCTCTTGATTTTGTTGATCACTCAAAGTTACCCTAGGGCGATGGCCCTTGTTTAACTCATCTAATATGTTTTCATAAATCTCATTAATTTCCATATAAAGATTATGTATCAAAATTATAGAGAGTATTTAATCTTTTTTTCTTTTATGGTAATGAATTTTCAATTGTTTGTATTTTCCTGGGAACTGGATGATTCATCGTATTAACTCTATTTATCGTGCTACCGAAGGTGAAGGGATTTTTCTTGGAATGCCTCAGGTATTTGTGCGCTATCAAGGGTGTGATGTAGGATGCTTAAATTGCGACTCTAAGGATACTTGGAGCTTTCGCGGAGGGAAAGTGTTAACAACTGATATGGTGCTTGAGCAGTGCCAAAAAGAAGGTTTTGGAAAGTCCAGGCAGAGGGTGTCTATTACGGGTGGAGATCCATTAGATGAACAGCATCAAAATTCTGTACTCGAATTAGTACTCGAGCTGAAAAACCAAGGTGCCTGGATAAATATCGAAGCAGCTGGGGATAAATATAATAAGCAAATTTTTGATGTAGTTGATTTTATAAGCTTTGATGTGAAAACACCTTCTACAGGTGTTGAGGCTAACTTGAATATTCTTGAGACCGTTATCGATGGCCATTTCGAAAAAATTCAAATCAAAAGTGTCGTATTTGATAAAGAGGATTTTAATTTCATAAAGGGGCTTCAAAATAAATATGTGGAACAACTAAGTACTCGAAAAATACCTTGGATTATCACTCCTGTTTTTAATTACGGTGAAACCTATCCAATGAGTCGAGTAGAAAAGATCATTGAGTGGAATGATTTTAACGGCTCATCTTTTCGTGTAATTTCTCAACAACATAAATGGATTCATGGGCCAAATAAAAAATTTGTTTAGACGCAATTTAATCTCTTAATCTGTTTGAGAAAAAAAGACAAAACCATCCTAAAATAAAACTGATTCCACCTATTGGCACTATGTGCACAAAAGTCTTAATTCCCGTAAGCGCGTAACTGTAACAGCCAAATGAAAAAAGAATTACTCCCATGATAAATAAAATTCCCGTCCACTTTATGTTAAAGGTTTTCGGAAATAAGGAAAGAGTGATTAACGATAAAGAATGGATAGTATGATACCGAACTCCTGTATGGAAGGTTTCGAGGGCGATTGGTGATAGGGACTTTTTTAGTATGTGTGCGCCGATTGCTCCTAAGGCAACGCTAACGGCCATTAAAATTGATCCAAGTTTTAAAAATCTGTATTGAGTTTTTGTCATAATTTTTTGCTTTTAAAATGATAAAAGTTTTGGTTTTTTCTTGTTTGGTATTCCAGGAGTAATAGACAAATTTTTCCCATAATCTTCTCCTAATGATCTTGCATTTAAATCTGTGCTTGCTTCTGCTACCTTTCTTCCTCTCATTTTCGGGTAAACTCTCGATACATGAATTTGTAAGTTTTTCTCTGTCTTAATTATTGCATTATCATGCCCGTGGGATTCTTTTTTTATTTTTTGAATAAATCCATCAGCCACTCCTTTCATGAAAGAGTTTTTTGCTCTTACTCCGGAGATTGTTCTGTTTCTCTTTTCTGTATCATATAGTTTTTCTAGCGTGTGGTCGAGGTAATGAGCTATATACTCGGCACAGAGAACATTACTTTTTTCTCCTATAATTTCTAAGTGAACTACACCTTGGCCGTAGGAGAATACAGGTGCTACAAAAAAATGGTGCAGTATTTTGTAAATGGCCTGATACTTTCCAGTTAGTTTTTTAGTTCTGAGTGCTTTAAGAAGCACAGTCTCTTTATCCTCATCCTCATAATCTAGAAGGTTCAGGTTATGCTCATGAAGAAGTTTATTGGCCTTAATTGTTGCCAGCCTTGCTTCGTGTTCATTTTGACTCTGAGCGAGATTAAGCAGCTTTTTTACTTTCTTAAGAACTTTTGTTTCTTCGATTTTCTCATTTTTGCCAACAAGTGTTGAAATTTCAATTGAAGCACTGGAAACCTCAGGGTGAAATTTAAACCTATTGCAAACACTCAGAAATTCTTTTCCATGAGGAAATATATCAGTGCCAAATATTAAGTGAGTAATGTAGTGTGCCAGTTCATGACGAATGATATTCTTCAAATGAAAGTCATTTGATTTATAAATAAGTTGCTTGTTAATTCTTATTTGGAAGTATGACGGATCATATTCCCCAAGGATTTTTTCATGATCAAATACGACGAAGTCTAATGGATAGTATCTCCCATTGAAAAGAAGTCTTTTTTTTTGAAATGGCAAACCCATTTCATTTTTTAGGATATCAAAAGAAAATGCCCTTACCTTCTTTAAGAAGACAAGGGCAGTGTCAGAATAAATTTGCATTTATTATTTACCTGTAATTGAACCTACAGTGTACTCTCTATTCATCCTCGCAATATTGGAAATGGAAATGCCTTTAGGGCAGCTCGCTTCACACTCAGCTTCATTTGTACAATTTCCAAAGCCAAGTTCATCCATTTTGTTAACCATATTTACGGCTCTTTCACTAGACTCAACTTTTCCTTGAGGAAGAAGTGAGAACTGAGACACCTTTGCTGAAACAAATAGCATCGCACTAGCATTTTTACAGCTCGCAACACAAGCTCCACAACCAATGCAGGCTGCAGCATCCATCGATAAATCCGCATTCTCCTTAGATATAGGAATTGCATTAGCGTCAGGGGCATTACCTGTATTGACAGAGATGAATCCCCCCGCTGAAATGATTTCATCGAATGCTGTGCGGTCAACCATTAAATCTTTTAAAACTGGAAAAGCCTTAGCTCGCCATGGTTCGACAACAATCGTGTCACCATCTCTAAATTTTCTCATGTGTAATTGGCATGTTGTTGTTCTGTCTTCAGGTCCATGGGCTTGTCCATTGATCATTAACGAACACATGCCGCAAATACCTTCTCGACAGTCATGATCAAAAACAACGGGGTCTTCGCCTTTTTCTACAAGCTGTATATTTAATACATCTAGCATCTCAAGGAATGACATATCAGGGGATATATCACTCACCTTATAATCAACCATTTTTCCGGGAGCACTTTTTTTAGGTTGTCTCCAAATTTTTAAATTTAAATTCATATTGTTGTTACTCATGATCAAAGCCTTATTTGTAACTTCTTTGAGAAAGTTTTACGTATTCAAAGTTTAGTTCTTCTTTATGTTTTTCAGGAGAGTTGTCTACACCTTTAAATTCCCAAGCTGAGACATGACAATAGTCTTCATCATTTCTAAGTGCTTCATTCTCAGGTGTTTGAGATTCCTCTCTAAAGTGCCCTCCACATGACTCGTTTCTGTCTAAAGCGTCTCTTGCCATTAGCTCGCCTAGTTCCAGAAAGTCCGCAACTCTTGCAGCTTTTTCAAGCTCAACGTTGATTTGATTACCTTCCCCTGGGATTTTCACATCACTCCAGAATTTTTTTCTAAGTTGTGGAATCTCTTCAATGGCTTTTTTCAAGCCTTCTTGGTCTCTTCCCATACCGACATATTCCCACATGATCTTTCCAAGTTCTCTATGGAAATGATCAACAGGCGTTGTTCCATTAACAGAGAGTAGCTTCTCGAAAATACTTTTCGATTCATTAAGAGCCTCTTCAAAAGCAGGGTGGTTTTCATCGAGACCATCTGGAGTGTTTTCAGCAAAGAATCCTCCAATTGTGTAAGGGATCACGAAGTAACCGTCAGCTAGACCCTGCATCAAGGCAGATGCGCCCAATCTGTTTGCACCGTGATCAGAAAAGTTGGCTTCACCCAGAGCAAAAAGCCCTGGTACAGTAGTCATAAGGTTGTAATCTACCCAGAGCCCACCCATTGTATAATGAACAGCCGGATAAATCCTCATTGGGACTACATATGGATCATCATCTGTAATACGTTGATACATTTCGAATAAATTACCGTAGCGCGCCTCAATTGCATCTTTCCCATCTCTTTCGATAGCGTCTTTGAAATCTAGGTAAACTGCTACACCTGTTTCTCCAACCCCTTTGCCAAGATCTACCTGAGCTTTTGCATTTCTAGATGCAACGTCTCGTGGTACGAGGTTTCCAAATGATGGATAAATTCTTTCAAGATAGTAATCCCTTTCGTCTTCTGGGATGTCTTGCGGTTTTCGGGTATCGTCTTTGTTTTTTGGTACCCAAACACGTCCATCATTTCTTAGGGACTCTGACATTAGCGTTAGTTTTGATTGATGATCACCGTGCACTGGTATACATGTCGGGTGAATTTGAGTGAAGCAAGGGTTCGCAAAATATGCACCCTTTTTGTAAGCTCGCCAAGCGGCAGAAGCGTTTGAAGCCATGGCATTGGTTGAAAGGTAGTAAACGTTTCCATATCCACCAGTACAAAGAAGAACTGCATCAGCGGCGTGTTTTTGAAATTCTCCGGAGACAATATCTCTTGTGATAATTCCTCTTGCTCTGCCGTCGACTGTTACGACGTCTACCAGTTCACACCTTGTGTGGACTTTGATTTTTCCTTTCGAAACTTCTTTTTGCAGTGATGAGTATGCTCCAAGGAGTAACTGTTGACCTGTTTGGCCTCTTGCGTAGAAGGTTCTTGAAACTTGCGCTCCTCCAAAAGACCTGTTTGCTAAATATCCACCATAGTCTCTTGCAAAGGGGACACCCTGAGCTGCACATTGATCAATGATGTTCGCAGAAACTTGAGCCAGCCGATACACGTTGGCTTCCCTAGCTCTATAATCGCCGCCTTTGACAGTGTCGTAGAAGAGACGCCAAATGGAGTCACCATCATTTGTGTAGTTTTTGGCTGCGTTGATTCCTCCTTGGGCTGCTATTGAGTGGGCTCTTCGTGGGGAATCCTGGATACAGAATGCTTCAACTTTGTAACCTAACTCAGATAAGGTGGCAGCCGCTGAGGAGCCAGCTAAACCCGTTCCCACAACGAGTATTTTATATTTTCGCTTATTGGCAGGGTTAATTAGTTTGGTACTAAATTTATGGTTATCCCACTTCTCTTGAATTGGTCCCTCAGGAATTTTTGAATCTAATTTTTTTTCAGACATGTCTAATTCGCTCCTGTTAAAAAGCAGTATATTGGTAAAATAGAAAATCCTAAGCCGACAAAAACTGCATAACCAATAGCGGCTTTTCTTATTGAGTCAGTGTATCTGTTATGCCAAAAGCCCACTGATTGAAAGGCACTCCAAAATCCGTGACTAACATGGATGGCCATTGCAATCATGGAGACCACATAAAATGCAGCGTAGGGGAGACTGGCAAATTTTTCAAAGGTTAATTTGTACAAGTCTCTCATCACAACACCGTCGTAAGTAACGTTGTAAACGGCACCGAATTTGATACCTTGAAGGTGAAAAACTATGAAGGCTAAAAGAATTGCCCCAGTGTAAGGCATTGTTGATGAAGCTATTGTAGAGCCTCTACCGGTTTTAGTCTTCATGTAATATCTTTGGGGTCTAGCAGCTTTATTCTCTAAGGTTGCTTTGAGTGCCAACCCCATATGGCCAAGAAATAAAGCAAGAAGCCCTGCTTCAGCTAAGTAAATAAGAGGATTGGAAGTTAGGGCATGTCCGTACTTGTTGAATGCTTCAGGTCCTACGAAAAGTAAAAAGTTACCTAAAAGGTGGGTTACTAGGAAACCACAGAGCAATAAGCCAGTAATTCCGATGAGTTGTTTTTTCACAACGGAAGATTTTAGGGTGATGGCCAAAGAGTTTGACATAATTTAAGAATCTCCTGTTCAAATTCAAGTATGAATAAAAGGGTTATGGGTAATATTTAAGCCTTTGACCGTAGTAATTCAAGTTATTTATGAGCCTAAAGAGCCTCAAATAAGCATGTCCAATAGATATTATGCCTGCTGTTAAAAATGAAAGAAACTTAACAAAGTTTATCAAATAGATTGTCTAAGGTTTGTTTTGCTCATTGATTAATTGGGTTTTGGGGAAAAGTAAGAAAAAAATCGTTTCATAAACAGATTTAATAGTGGTAATTAGTTTTAGTAATACTTAAGCACTTTTTGAAGGTTTTAAATGTATAAATTAATCTGCTCTCTTTTAATTGCTTTCTTCAGTTTAAATTTGTCTGCCTCAACATTCGAGATTATGTCTTACAATGTTGAAAATTTGTTCGATACTTATCATGATGAGCATCACAATGATTTTGAGTATCTGCCATTTGGACATCCTGCCAAAGAAGAAGGCTGTAGAAATATTGAAAATTCCTACTATAGAGGGAAATGCTTCCGAAACAATTGGGATATGATGCAATTCAATACTAAGCTCAGGACAATCGTGGATGTGGTAAGAAGAGAGGGGAGAGAGTTACCAGATGTGTTGGCGCTTGTTGAGGTAGAGTCTCGAAAAGTTATGGAAGCCCTCGCTGATGAATTAGGTTACGAGCATTTTTATATTACAGATGGACAAGATGAAAGAGGGATAAATGTAGGGGTTCTTGTTAACGTGAGTGCTCAACTCTCAGTAATATCTTACGAGGAAATTCAATTAAATTCATCCCGTCTTAAGAAACCTACGCGAAACGTACTAGAGGTAACCCTAAAAATAGGCGGAGAAGTTCTAAAGATTTATATAAATCATTGGCCTAGCCAAAATAACCCCACTTCAGATCGGATTTATGCTGCAGAAATGGTGAGAAAAAAAGTCATTAAAAACTCTGAAAATGGTTATCATTCAATGGTGGTAGGAGACCTTAATGTTAAGTCATCAGAGTCTCCAAACCCTATTGAAAACATCTTAGTAAATGGTGCGTCCAAAATGATAGATGTTGAATCTGAGTTTAGGGAAGATCCTACAATTTCAGAACAGCTTAAGCGATCTATCCCACCAAGTTCTTATTACTACAAAAGAGGGAATGATTGGACTCATTTGGACAGAATATTAGTGAGTCCATCCCTACTTAACGGAGTTGGAACGGACGTTGAGTTAGAATCATTCGATATTTTTGCCCATTCGGATTATAGTACACCTACGAGGGCGAGAGATGATAGAGGTGTTAACTATGATACCCATAAACCTTTACGCTTTAACTATCATGGAAATGGAAGGAGCGAAGGAGCCTCTGATCACTTCCCTGTATCAGTTAAGCTGTCTCTTTAGTTTGAGTAAGAACTACCCAAAAGAATATTACTTTCCAATAAAAAATAGTGATGACCTCGAGCTTTCAGTTATTGTTGGGCGAGACTTTGTTAAGTCAACATTTTGGGTAGAGTGCTACCTTTTAGTAAAAGAGAGTCGTAAAATTTTTCGTGTTATAGGAAAGAAGTACAATCTCTCCGATGAAGATTTCGCCTTGAGCGAAGGGATGAGAATGTACCGCTCTTACTTAGTCTCCATTTAAATAATTGTAGAGAATCCAAGCAACTTTTTTAGATGAAAGGTTCGAGTGTTCGTCCATAAGAGGGTTAAGTTCATAAACTCCAAGAAACTTCACTTCATGTTTAATTTTATTTACTAGATCTATGAGTAGCTTAAACGGAGTCCCGTATGGGTTGGGTGCACTTACAGAAGGTAAATCAGCAAGATCAATACCGTCACAATCAATACTCAATATAATAGCTGTTCCTCCTTGTTTGTGCTCATTTATAAACTCTAATGCAGGTTCCAAGTCGTTATCTTTATAAAAAGGTAAACAATGCATAGAGCCAGTATTAAGTTCACTAAAGTTTTTTTTATTATTGGTGGCAAGGCGAACTCCAAGTTGAAGCAGGCTAAACGTTTTATTGGAGTTTTTGTCGAATTGCCTAAAAGGCGTGCCAGAGTGACTGAATTCCTCCACTCTAGTATCAGTGTGTGCATCAATATTTATAATGAGGCATCGCTCATACCTTTCGTCCTCTTGAATTGCCATCAAAAGAGGGTAAATATGATCATGTCCTCCTCCAAGATGGATTAAAGATTTAAAGTTGCTTTTTAGTAGGGTGGAGAGTTTGTCCTTGCTTTCAATTTGAATATCATTGAAAGATTTCTTTTTTATTTCACTACATAACTCTACTGTTTTTATTAATGAAATGTTCTGTGGGGCTTCAAATTTACCCAATTCGTGAGTAATCGTTTTTGGTGCAAACCTTGCCCCAGCGCGACCGCCGTTTCTTTGAACCCCTTTGTCATCAGATGATGTAACGATTAGAGTGTCATCTGGTGAATGAGCTTTGGAATATACTTTTAGCTTAGAGATAATTTTAGTAAGTTTTCGATCTTCTAGTGATTCATTAATTTCAGTCACTTGAATTTCTCCTTCTGAATATTTTATTCATTTAAAAGGCTAAAAGTTAAATTTTTGACGAGGTTAAAGATTTGACGATAAACTTTCCTTGCCATGTATGGCCAGAATAATAAGGAAATTATGGAAAGCTTCTCTTCAAATAAATATTCAAATAAACCTGAGTGGTATGTACTGAAAAATGGGAATCATATAGGCCCTATTACAAAAGAGAAAGTCGCAGACTACTTTCACTCCGGGGAGTTGAATGATAAGAGTTTAGCGTGGAGAGGGGGTAACATTGATTGGTTACCAATTAATGAATTAAAGGAGTTTAAAAACCTTTTTGAGGATAATAACACCCTTCCATCCTTGCCTGATTTAAGAGAAATTGAGCTTGAAGCTCGTAAAGAGCTCGAGCAGAACTTTCCAAAGCCAAGCTTAAAAAAAACGTCAATTCACAGATCTACCAAGCCAGATGAACATGTGATTAAAAAGTATCAAGAAAACACAACGGAACGCTCCGAATTGAGGTATGAATCAAAACTGGATTGTGATACCCAGGCAGTTTTTGAGACTGTTAGCTTACCAGATTTACCAGCCTATTCACTGCCAGAGATGCCTACCAGTGATGTAGAAGAAAAAGAAAATAAAGTTAATGGTCTGAAAGAAGAACATGGTGATAAACCCCTAAAATCAGGTGGTGATTTCTCGTCTGACTTGAGTGTGAATAAAATAGTCAAGGAAAAAGCTTACTTAGGCAAAGGAGGAAGGCAGTTCTTACTTCTTTCATTAATGACCTTAGTTTTTCTCGTTCCTTCAGTAATTTACTTACAAAAGGTAAGCCCTTTTAAAGTGAACACTTCCACACTAAAATCCTATCAATCCAAAACCCTCGAAAGTGTTATCAACTTGCCCTCTTCAGAAGACCTTCAGCTTCAGGGTGCTTTAGATGAGCAAGGTAAATTATTCCTTGCAATAAATTCGAAGAGTCCAATAAAGGTTTTTGGTAAAGTTGACTCGATATCTAATCAAAGCACCTCTTTAAATCCAGTCTCATTTTACTTTAAAGAAACTTCAAACAATGGCCTTGTTAAAATTTCTAATCCAAAATTTGAGGCTGATGTGAAAGAATTACCTACGGCCGGTAAGTACTTAATTGATATGCAAATTGAAAAAGCAGATAACTTCTCTAGATTGATTTACTCTCTTAAAAAAGTATTTATATTAAGTGATCTACCTTTTATAAAAAACTTCCAAATTAGAACAAGGTATTCTGGAAGTATAGTTTTAGGGAAAGGGACAGAGTCAGAAAACTTAAAGCTAATTGCTGACTTTTTAAACAACAGAAATCAATATGTAGAGAAGCCAATTCTTCACTTAAAGCAGCAACTACAAACCTTAGATAGCATAATCGACCAGTTCAAAGAAATTTTTTTCAATGCTACCACTGTGAAAAAAGTCCAACAGTCTAGAAAAGTTTTTTCAAGAAAGTTTGGAAGAGAGCTAGCTCCTATCTTACAGGTAATAACTTTAAGTAATTTTTCGGAAGTAGGGTTTCAGAGATCAAAACTTAATGACAAATTCTTTGAAATTTTTGAGGGTGAGTTTGAGAGAGCAAAGTTAATCTCTCGCGAAATATCTGGTTTAGCTGCCTTCGTGGACAAACGGTTCTCAGAAGGTGGTAACTGGTATAGTTCAAAGAGGATAAAGCACCGACGGCTGGTTAACATTGAGGCAAAGAAAATTAAACAACAAATAATTTTGTCAATTAATGCCTTGGATGAGCTCAAGAAAAAATATCAAATCAAGATTTAAAAAATAATGCAGATTTATGGAGCGATGCACCTTTTTCATACTATTAAGAAGGTTTAGTATCCACGAGTTTTTAGTATTTTATTTCTATTTTATCTAACGGAGATTTTATGAACATTCACGAGTATCAAGCTAAAGAGCTCCTGAAAAAACACGACATTAAAACCTTAAGAGGAAAGGTTGCCAAGTCCGTTGAGGATGCTGTTCAGGCAGCAAATGACCTTGGAGGGAATGTTTGGGTAGTTAAAGCTCAAATTCATGCTGGGGGAAGAGGTAAGGCTGGCGGCGTAAAACTAGCGCGCTCTATTGATGAAGTTAGGGCTCATGCGAGTGATATTTTAGGTAAGACTTTAGTGACGCACCAAACAGGGCCTGAGGGGAAATTGGTAAGAACTCTCCTCGTTGAAGAGGGCTGCGAAATTGAGAAAGAATATTATTTTGGAATCGTGCTGGATAGAAAGACTGGTCTTGTAACATTGATGGCATCCTCTGAGGGGGGCGTTGAGATTGAAAAGGTTGCAGAAGAGACTCCAGAAAAGATCATAAAAGTAGCTATTGATCCCGCAGTGGGTTTCTCTTCTTACGCAGGAAGAAAGTTAGCCTATAATATTGGGTTAAAGGGAGATCAAATTAAAGACGCCACAAGGTTTTTTGAAGGGTTATATAACCTTTATATAAATTGTGATTGTACGGTGGCTGAGATTAACCCTCTAGTGACAACTAAGGCTGGTGATGTTCTTGCGTTAGACGCTAAGTTAAATTTTGATTCTAACGCGTTATATAGGCACTCGGATATTCTTGAGTACAGAGATCCTTATGAAGAGTCAGAAAAAGAACTTGAAGCAGCAAAATATGATCTATCTTATATTGAGTTAGACGGCACTATTGGGTGTCTGGTTAATGGTGCTGGCTTAGCGATGGGCACAATGGACATTATAAAGCTTCACGGAGGAGAACCGGCAAACTTTTTAGATGTTGGTGGTGGTGCGACTAAAGAAACAGTGCAAAAAGCCTTTTCTATCATTCTCAGTGACGAAAAAGTTAAGGCAATTCTTGTCAATATTTTTGGTGGAATCATGAAATGTGACATCATAGCTGATGGTATTGTCGCTGCAGCGACAGAGTTAGGCATAGAAGTCCCTTTAGTTGTGAGGCTTGAGGGAACAAACGTCGCTTTGGGGAAGAAAATACTTAATGAATCTGATTTGAAAATTATAGCCGCGGAAGATTTATCTGATGCAGCACTGAAAGCTGTTGCTGCGTCCAAGGGAGAATTATAAAATGGCGATATTAGTTGGAAGAGACACAAAGTTAATAACAATTGGTTACACAGGCAAACAAGGAACATTTCACTCTCTACAATCAAGGGACTATGGAACTAATTTTGTTGGTGGGGTTACCCCCGGTAAGGGAGGCCTCGTCCACGAGGGACACCCAGTTTTTAATTCAACATTTGAGGCTGTTCAAAAAACAGGTGCTAATGCTGCAATGGTTTTTGTTCCACCAAGGTTTGCTGCAGATTCAATCCTGGAGTGTATTGATGCTGGAATCCCATTGATAGTAGCAATTACAGAGGGGATACCTGTTCTTGATATGGTTAGAGTAAAAAAGGCTATTCAGTCATCGAACTCAAGACTTATAGGCCCTAACTGTCCAGGGATTATCACTCCAGGAGAGTGTAAGATAGGAATCATGCCCGGCCACATCCATATGCCTGGTAGAGTCGGAGTGGTCTCGCGTTCAGGCACCCTAACTTATGAAGCTGTATTTCAACTAACACAAAGAGAAATTGGACAAAGCACATGTGTCGGAATTGGTGGTGACCCCGTGAATGGTACAAACTTTATTGATACGCTCGAGCTCTTTGAACAAGACCCTGATACTGATGCTGTCATAATGATTGGAGAAATTGGTGGAACAGCTGAAACAGAGGCAGCTCATTGGATTAAAGAAAACATGAGTAAGCCAGTAGTATCCTTTATTGCAGGTGCTTCGGCGCCTCCAGGAAAAAGAATGGGCCATGCAGGTGCAATCATCTCGGGTGGAGATACGACTGCGGAAGCAAAGTATAGAATTCTTGAGGAATGTGGGGTAACAATAGCAAGGTCGCCTTCAGAAATAGGTGAAAAAATGGCAGGACTTTTAAAGTAAATAGAATATTTAAAAATTAGGAGAAGAAAATGGCAACTGAAAGAACACTAGGAATCGTAAAACCAAACGCAGTACTTGATAATAACATTGGTAATATTCTCGCAATGTATGAGACGGCGGGTTTAAGAATCGCTGCTGCAAAGTTTACCCTTCTATCTAAAGAAAAAGCTGAAGGCTTTTACATTGAGCATAAAGAAAGACCATTTTTTGGCTCTTTAGTAGGTTTTATGACATCTGCTCCTGTTATGCTGCTTGTTCTTGAGGGAGAAAATGCAGTTGCTAAAAATAGAGAAATTATGGGTGCAACTAATCCAGCTGAGGCAGATGAGGGAACTATAAGAAAGTTGTATGCAAAGAGTATTGAGGCAAATGCAGTGCACGGAAGCGATTCACTAACTTCAGCAGACAGAGAGATAAACTACTTTTTTGATAAAAACGAAGTTCAAGGTCGTTTTTAAGTTATTGTTATTTATATTTTAAGAAATTTTCAGGGAATAAGATGATTAGATTATTTATTGCGATTACCATAATAATTAGTTCGTTTGCCTCATTTGGGAAGCCATTACCTGTTAAGCCCTCAGATTGTTATAGTGAGTCAAGTTTTTGCTCAACAATATCTGTTAAAAGGATAAACGGTGTAAAAGTATTGGACTTAGAGGTTTTTGCTTTAATTGATCGTAATCAATTCCCTGATATTGAATCTGTGATAGGTCGATTTGTCGATTTTTATCAATGGCCTCAATATGTTGCAGGTTCAGATAATATAAACTTTTCAATTTCAGAATCCGTGGACTCAGAAATTAACTCCTATACACATAAATTTGATTATACAATTAAAGCGCCTTGGCCGATTAGAGAGAGCCGAGTTTATGGAATTGCTCACTTTGAAGAATCGACAACAAGTTTTCCAGGGTCGTTACTCAGTTATTCATTTAAGATTGATAAAAACCAATCTTATGGCGGTGCCAGTGAGTATTACGGTGACGTACATGTGTATAATAAGTCTGAAAGGTTCTTCGAAGTCTCTTATAAGTCAATCGTATCTCCTACTATAAAAATTGGCCTTGACTTAGCTAAGCCTTATGTTCGCAAGCCGATAGAAGAAATCCTTAGAGGGATGTATCAATAAAAACGATGGCTTAAGCAGATTCACCGATTAATTTAAATCTATAAAATTTACAAATGAATTGAAGGCTACAACGCTTTGCGATATAACTTTTGAAGTTATTATGCTCAATCACTAAGAGGTCTAAATCATGTTTAAAGTTGGAGATTATGCTGTTTGCCCTGGACACGGTGTTGGACAAGTTTTTGATATTCAAGAAAAAGAACTTGGCGGTGAATTAAAGTCCTTTTATATCGTAAAGATCACATCAAATGGAATGACCGTGATGGTTCCTACTGATTCTGAGGCTGGAATTAGAGGACTAGTTGATGAGCCAGAAGTAAGCTCAGTTTATGATCTACTAAATAATCATGATGTAGAGGTTGATAACTCTACTTGGAATAGAAGATACAGAGATTACATGAATAAAATTAAAACGGGCTCAATTCTTGAGATTGCAGATGTTCTACGCTCTTTGTTTCTATTGAAATGTAAAAAGAATCTTAGTTTTGGAGAAAAAAAGATGCTTGAGCAATGTAGATTATTAATTGCTCAGGAAATTTCTGTTTCACAAGGATCAGAAGTTAAGGATGTAGAAACAAAACTTAACTCTTGTTTCAATTAATTTAAAATCAATACAATTCATAATTAATGGCCCAGACAAACTCTGGGCTTTTTTATTTACAAAAACTATTACTATTTCTAATCTGCAGTAAATTTGAAAAAGGAGTACCTCGTGAGTGTTCGTGTTCGTTTTGCGCCAAGTCCAACTGGATATCTTCACATAGGTGGAGCGAGAACATGTTTGTATAACTATCTCTTCGCAAAAAAGATGGGGGGAAAACTAATATTAAGAATCGAAGATACAGATCTAGATAGATCAAAAAAAGAGTTCGAGGAGTCTCAAATAAACGATCTTAAGTGGTTTGGAATGGATTATGATGAAGGACCAGGGAAAGAAGGATCTTTTGGGCCTTATAGACAATCTGAGAGGCTAGATATTTATAAAAAGCATGCAGCAGAATTGATAGAAAGTGGAAAAGCCTTTTATTGTTTTTGTAGTGATGATGAGCTTGAGCAGATGAGAGAAAAAGCCCATGCCGAAGGTAGGGACCCTTTATACGAAGGCCCTTGGCGAGATTTTCCATTAGATAAAGCTAAAGAAAAAATTAAAAATGGAGAACGTCCAGTTATTAGATTTAAGGTGCCTAAAAAAGATATAGAGTTTACCGACTTAGTTCGAGGAAAGGTAAACTTTCCCCATGGAATGGTTGGTGATTTTGTGATTTTAAGATCAAACGGAATGCCTACTTATAACTTTTGTTGCGTTGTTGATGATGCCTTAATGAATATATCTCATGTCATTAGAGGAGAAGATCATCTCAATAACACTTTGAGACAACTAATGGTTTATGAGGCATGCGGTTTTGACATACCTGAGTTTGCTCACGTCTCACTTCTTGTAGGTGAAGATCGTCAGAAACTTTCAAAAAGGCATGGAGCAACTAGCGTTACCCAGTATAAAGATCAAGGCTATTTAGCAGAGGCTTTAGGTAATTACTTGTGCCTTTTAGGTTGGTCGCACCCAGATGAGAAGGATATTTTTAAGCTTGATGAAATTAAAGACATTTTTGAAATCAATCGATTTTCAAAGTCTTCTGCTCTATATGACATTAAGAAATTAAACTGGGTCAATGGACAGCACTTCAGAAGTATGGATGCAGAGGACTTGTTACAATTTATTGAAGCCCAAAAAGATGTAAGTTTTTTTGGAGATGAATCTAGTGAATGGAAAAGAGAGTTCGTTTCTTTGCATGTTGAGAAAGTCCAAACTATTAACGAATTTAGAACTTTTTATGACAACATTTACTCATCAACCCTCGATGTTGGAGAAAGTGAAAATGAGGTCTTATCTTGGGAAACAACTCCTACCATTAAAGAATTTGTACAAACTGAAATATTAAAAAGTAATGAACATTTTATGAGTTCTGTAGAAGTTTCTAATTGGATGGAAGCATTAAAAAAAGAGCATAAAATAAAAGGGAAAAATCTTTTTATGGGATTAAGGGTTGTTTTGACTGGGTGTTGTCATGGTCCTGACCTAAAACGCCTTTTGCCTTTGACGACGAGACAAATAATCATCGAGAGACTTGCTTCTATATAAAGTATTCCTTTATTAATGGCCTTGCATTGTAAGTTGAGGCCAAAACTTTTCCGTAGGCACCAGTATTGGATATTGCAGCGAAATCTCCTTTTTTTAATGGAAAACATTTTTTTCTATTAATAAAAAAATCACCCGTCTCGCAAATTGGTCCGGCAATGGTTAATATAAGCTTTTCACTTGGAGAAGTTGGTTTTTGGATCGGAAAAATTTCATGATGAGCTCCATAAAGAGCGGGTCTAATTAAATCATTCATTCCTGCATCGACGATTCGAAAAAACCTTTTCTCTCTAACAACCTTTGTGATTAAAATACCAGTATTTCCTGATAGGAATCTTCCAGGCTCAAAAATAATTTCTTTTTCTTTTAAATTATTGTCTTTTAAAAAATTTGAAATTGTTGAGATATAACTGTCTAAGGAGCATAATCTTTCAGAACTTGGGTCGTAGTGTATCCCTAAACCTCCGCCGATGTTTATAATTTCTAGAAAGGAGTATTCAGTGATAAGGCTTTTTACAGATTTTAGTGCAGCGGTCGTTTCCTCTAATGACGTGAGTTGACTTCCAATGTGCATACTTATGCCTTTAGAGCAGATATATTTGGATGCATTTGCTAATTTTAGGCATTCACTAACCTCATCTTCTAATAACCCAAATTTGTGATGTGTTCCTCCTGTTGAGATATGCTCATGTGTGTCTCCAGGAGATCCTGGATTTAGGCGAAAACATATATCAATATGTTTCTTAGAATAGTTTGTTATAGAAATTAATGATTTTAACTCATCAATCGATTCAATATTTATACTTTTGATTTTCCCATCTGTTTTATCAATTGCTTGTCTCAGCTCATCGTCTGTTTTTCCCACCCCAGAGAAAACGACCTTACTTGGGCAAATACCAGAGCCAAGGCATTTAGCTAGCTCTCCTATAGATACGACATCAGCTCCGCCACCCAGCTCGTTTATTTTTTGTAAAAAGTTACTGTGATCATTACTTTTAACTGCATAACAAATAAGAAATTTTCTTATACTTGCATTAGCTGTTTCAAAAAAACGCGTATAATTTTGACTTAAGATAGAGAGATCATACAAATAGAAAGGTGTTTTATATTTTTGCACGTATTCGTCTAAGGGATGATTATTTAGACATAATGAGTCTTCGTTATAGCTTAGATTAGAGTCAATTAAATTAATATAAGGCATAGACTATATGCTAAAATGAATACTTAATTTGGGAAAGTAAAATGTCAAAGTTTAAACTCTCTACGAAGTTCAAGCCTCAAGGGGACCAGCCTCGTGCAATTCATGAGATAACGGATGGGTATAAGACTAAAAAGCTTCAAACTCTTCTAGGCGTCACTGGTTCTGGAAAAACTTTTACAATGGCGAATGTCATTCAAAATCTAGGGAAAAAAACTCTGGTGTTGGCCCATAACAAAACCTTGGCCGCGCAACTTTACGCTGAATTTAAAGAGTTTTTTCCCAACAACGCTGTTGAATATTTTGTCTCATATTATGACTATTACCAGCCGGAAGCTTATGTTCCGACTACAGATACTTACATTGAAAAAGATTCGGCGATAAATGATGAGATAGATCGTTTAAGACACAGCGCTACTAGATCTCTTCTGGAGAGAGAGGATGTAATTGTTGTGAGCTCAGTGAGTTGTATATACGGAATAGGTTCTCCTGAGGAATACTCCGGAATGAAGCTAACATTGTTCTCCGGAGACACCTTTGAAAAAAAAGATCTTCTAAATGAACTTGTAAGAATGCAGTATGAGCGAAATGACTTAGACTTTTCTCGGGGAGCCTTCAGGGTTAGGGGAGATATCGTTGAAGTCTTTCCCTCTCATGAGGAAAGTAATCTCTTACGTATTGAGTTTTTTGATGATGAAATCGAGTCATTGGAGATAGTTGATCCAATTTCTGGAGAAATTATTGAGGACTTAAAAAAAATGGCCATTTATCCTAGTTCACATTACGTGGTTGGTGAAGAAAGAATGAAAGAGGCAATTAAAACAATTACTCATGAGCTTCGAGAGAGACTTGTGGAGTTAAAGGGAAACGAAAAAAATGTAGAGGCGATTAGATTAGAGCAAAGAACCCTATTAGATATTGAAATGATGGAGGAAATGGGGTTTTGCTCAGGAATTGAAAATTATTCACGCCACTTAACAGGTCTAAAAGCTGGGGAACCTCCTCCAACACTCATAGATTACTTTGGTGATGATTTTTTATTAATAGCTGATGAGTCTCATATCTCAATTTCTCAGGTTGGTGGAATGTACAGAGGTGATAGGGCCCGAAAAATGAATCTTGTTGAATTTGGTTTTCGGTTGCCAAGTGCGCTTGATAATCGACCTTTAAATTTTGAGGAGTTTGAAAAAAAACTAGATAAAGTTTTATTTGTAAGCGCAACCCCAGGTAATTATGAGTTAGAAAAAACACGAGGAGAGTTTTCCGAACAACTTATTCGACCGACAGGTCTTTTAGATCCAGTAATTGAGGTCAAAGAGGCTAAAAATCAAGTGGATGATTTACTCATAGAGGTAAAAAATGAAATCGAAAAAGGTGGTAGAGTTCTCGTCACAACATTAACGAAAAAGCTTGCTGAAGAATTAACTAAATATTACCGAAGTTTAAATTTAAAAATTAAGTATCTACACTCTGATATTGATACGATTGAAAGAGTTGAAATTATAAGAGATTTAAGGAGTGGTGAATTTGATATTCTTGTTGGAATAAACCTTTTAAGAGAGGGGTTAGACATTCCAGAAGTGAGTCTTGTAGCGATCCTAGACGCAGATAAGGAAGGGTTTCTTCGATCTGATAGATCATTAATTCAAACAATTGGAAGAGCAGCAAGAAACGAAAACGGCAGAGTTATAATGTATTCATATAAGATGACCGGAAGTATGCAAAGATCAATTGATGAAACAAAGAGAAGAAGAAAAGTACAACAAGAGTTTAACGAAAAGAATGAAATTATACCTAGAACTATTGTTAAGGATATCTCCTCGGGCGTACTGGAAACACTTCGAGGAGAGAAGGGAAGAAAGAAAAAAGAAAAAGGAACGCTAGAAAATAAAAAAGTCAAAAATTTAAGTAATCAAGACATAGAAAAGGAAATTCTAGAATTAAAGTCTAAAATGAAAACTCATGCAAAAAACTTAGAATTCGAGGAAGCTGCTAAAGTGAGAGATCAAATAAAGATTCTCAATGAAATGAGGTTACTTATTTAATTAGAGGAATTACTTAAAATTTTTGCCGTTAGATAGCTTATTCTTGTTCTTGTGTCCACATCTCTGAAGTTTGATAATACTTCGCATAGTTCTTCTCCTAAGCCCAGTTGAAATGCAAAGTCATCAGCTTCAATTTGAGCCTTTAACTCTGGAGTGCCTTTTTTGGAGTGCTCATAAAAAAGGTGCCCTATCTCGTGAGCTAAAATAGCGAGTCCTTGTCCGTTATCGACGCAGGAGAGTTTTTTTAATAAATCAGGGAATATAAAAATAAAATTACTACTAGAACTTGGAGATACTGTGCAGGCAAAAATTCTTGATACAGGTACAAAAAGAATTTGTTTTTGAAGTAGTAGGGATTTTTGAGTTTCATCGTTCATCTTAGAGCATAAGTCATACAGACCTCTGTAAAGATATTTATTTTGTTTAAAATAATTCATATTACTTGGGTCGGAGATTATTTTTTGAAACAAGCTTATATTTTGAGAATGGTTATGTTTTTTGAAGAAATTTAAGTTCATCATTCCTTATCGCTATGGAGGACTAAAAGGTGGTGACTTTTTTGAGTAATGGAAAATTATTCCCATGAAAAACCGTCTAACCTTGTAGGATTAAAATTATAAGTATGATTAGGTTCCTAACTCTATTTTTTATTTCGGCTAGCTTGCATGCTCACACAGTCACTTTTTCTATTAATGGTGTGAAGTATGAATACAAGGAAAAGAGTGAGGTCGTATTGGTTAGAAACAGAACAGATATAAATATTATCGTACAGCTTTGGAGGGATCATGAGGTTCACAAGACATTTAATCTCTCAAGAAAATCAGATAAAACATTGCGGGTTTTTGGGGAGTTCAAATACGATATTGTTGGAATGTCGCCCCCTTCAAGAAAAATTAGAATAAAAAATTTATGAGATTTATTAAAAAAAATTCTCCAGATAAAATTATATTGTGCATTTCAGATCTTCACCTTGGAGCAGGGTTATTCTTTGGGGGAAAAAAAAATAATTTAGAGGATTTTCATTACGATAAAGAGCTTGTTGAGTTTTTGGATTTTTATAGCTCTGGAAAGTTTTTAAAAAAGAGTGTTGAACTTATTATAAATGGTGATTTTTTAGATTTTTTATCAGTTCCTTATGTAAAATATTTTGATGATGAATTCTGGTCTGAAGACTCAAGCCTAGAGAAGCTAAAGATCATTATAAAGGGACATAAAGAAGTTTTTGATGCCCTTAAAAAATTTTCATCAATAAAAAATAAAAAAGTCACCTATTTAATTGGAAATCATGACGCTGAACTTGAAATAAAAAAAGTGAGAGATTACTTTTTATCCTATTTTGATGAAAAAATTGAATTAATAAATTTAACTTCAGACGGATACCAACCTCTTGAATCAGTTATGATAAATCATGGACATCAATCTGAAAGAGCAAATTCATTCAATGAGAGTTCTATCCAGAAGGATCATCGAGGTAGGGAGTTTTTGATTCCTCCCTGGGGGAGTTATTTCGTTTCAAAAGTGATTAATCGGTTCAAATCAGAAAGTCCTCACGTCAATAGTGTCAGACCCATCAAAAAGTTTCTCATAGATGGATTAATCTACGACACCATGAATACAATAAGGTTTATTTTAGCTACCACTTATTACTATTTAATGGTGAGGTTTATCTATATTTTTAAACAAGGAAAAGTTAAAGGTGGATTTCTTGGGTTTATAAAGGAAGAGTTTGACGTTTTTAATGCACCAGAGAGTCTCAAGTATGAGAGCCTGATTCATGATAAAAGTCTTAAGGTTTATATGCAAGGACATACACACAAACCAGAGATATCTTATCCTAGAAAGGATAAAGTATTTATTAATACTGGAACTTGGACAAATATGTATCAATTAGATTTTGGCCGTGCGAGAGAGGAGGAGATGCTTACTTTTGCAAAGTTAGAAGTCTATAATCCAAATAATGACAATGAAAAAATCAATTCGAATTTATTAGTTTGGAAAGGTTTAAACCAGAACCCTTTTGTCGACTTTTAAAAAAAATCAAAAATAATATTAAGTAATTAAGATCTTAGACGAAGAGAGATTTAATGGCTCAAGGTAGAGTCTTAATAAAAATCTAAATAGCAGTAAGCTTATTGTTTCTCACGGTTGGGGAAGCGAATTCCAAAAAGGAAATTAATATCCAAGGAGGAAGCAATGGGTTTACGGATAAACACAAACGTCCTATCTCTTGCCGCACAAAGGTCACTGGGTGTTAATAACTCAAAACAGCAACAAACTTTAGAAAGGTTATCTTCAGGTTCGCGAATTAACAAAGCGGCTGATGATGCTGCAGGTTTGGCAATCAGTGAGAAAATGAAGGCACAAATAAGAGGACTACAACAAGCAGAAAGAAACGTCGGTGATGGTATTTCAATGATTCAAACCGCAGAAGGTGGTTTGAACGAGGTATCAAACATTCTCACGCGTTTAAGAGAACTATCAATGCAGGCAGCATCTGATACTGTTAATGACACAGAACGTGGATTTACTAATTTAGAGTATCAAAACTTGAAAGCTGAAATTGATAGAATATCACAAGTAACTGAGTTTAACGGAAATAAACTTTTAGATGGATCAAGAGGGTCCTATGATATTCAAATTGGTATTAATAACGACAATTTTCAAGATCGAATTCAATTTGATGCGGCAGCGATTCAATCAGGAACATCAAGTTTGGGAGTAGGTGAAATAGATATCTCCTCCAAAGACGGTGCTCAAGAAAGCCTTGCTGTTTTAGATAATGCCATTGAGATGGTCTCAGGAAAGAGAGCTGAACTTGGTGCTAAACAAAACAGACTTAACTCTACAATGAATAACCTAGAGGTATTTACGGAGAATTTATCTGCAGCGAATTCAAGAATTAGAGATACTGAATTTGCAGAAGAAACGGCCAAGAATACTAAACTAAATATTCTTAATAATGCTGGCGCAGCAGTTCTTGCTCAAGCTAATTCTCAAGGTGCAGCTGCACTTAAGTTGATTGGTTAGAGATTAAGATAACGTTTTTCAAATTTTAAAAGAGCACCCCCTTGTATATAAAGTGGGGTGCCTTTTATCTTTTTAGTGAGATACTTACACCCTGCCCAACGCCCACGCACATTGTTGCTAGAGCAGAATTAATTGAATCACTGTTTTTAATTTGATGAAAAACTTGGTGAACTAGTCTCGCGCCGCTTGCTCCAAGGGGGTGCCCCATCGAAATAGCTCCACCAATCGGGTTAACTTTTTCAAGAGGAATGTTCAACTCTCTTTGGCAGGCAAGAACTTGAACGGCAAAGGCTTCGTTCATCTCAAAAAGATCATAATCATCTACATCACTTTTAGTCTGCGTAAAGAGTTTTTTTGTACTCTCAACTGGCCCAATACCCATGGCGTCAGGGTGAACGCCTCCGGTCGCGTACCCTGTTATTTCAATTGCAAAGTCGAAATTATACTGCTTCAGGAAACTCTCACTAACAATTAGTGCTGACCCTGCACCATCATTCATTGGGCTTGAGTTACCAGCAGTGACAGTCCCACCTTTTTTAAAAACTGGCTTTAGATTTGATAAAGCCTCTAGGGAGGATGACTCTCTCACGCACTCATCAAAATCAACGGTATAAGTTTTTTTTCTAAGGCTTACTTCGACAGGTAGGAGAGTACTTTGGATTAAAGACTTATTTTTAGATGACTTTAGGTGAGAGGAAAGTGCAAAAACATCTTGATCCTCTCTTGAAATACTATATTTCTCTACAAGGTTTTCAGCGGTTTGCCCCATACCAAGAAGAGGAAAGATTTCTTCCATTTTTTTGTTAGGAAACCTCCAACCAAAACTCGAGTCCCACATTTTTTGATCACGTCCAAAAGCAGAGGGTGTTTTTGAAATTACATATGGTGCTCTAGTCATACTTTCAACACCGCCGGCAATAATGCAGTCTGACAGTCCTGATTTGATACGTGCATAAGCACTACCAACAGCATCCAATGAGCTAGCGCAAAGTCTATTTATCGTGGTCGCTGGAACAGAAAAAGGAATCCCTGCGAGAGTAGAGCTCATACGAGCGATGTTTCTATTATCCTCACCAGCTTGATTGGCACACCCGATGTAGATGTCATCAATTTTCTCAAGATCAAAGGGTAAATCGCTGGTGATGTTCTTTAGGCAGTGTGCGAGTAAGTCGTCTGGTCTAACAGGGGCGAGAACGCCACCAATTTTTCCAAAAGGTGTGCGATTTGTTTTTACGATGAAAACTTTGTTCATATAATTCCTATTATCTAGTGTAGCGATTAGGTTTTCTAGAAATAGTATGACACATGTTCAGTCTCAAGGCCTCAACCAACTCCGCTGAGATGGAATTTTGCCACTCAAAAGGCCCCGCGGGATAATTAAGTCCGTATATCATAGCTGAATCAATATCTTTTTTTGAAGCTAAGCCTTCTTCAAAAGCGACAGTGGCCTCGAAAATTATTTGCATGAGTACTCTTGGAGTAATTAAACCGAGTTTGTTATCACTCCTAATTACTACATTTTTTTTCATATGGTTGGAAAAATGTTGAATGATTTTTTCATCACCTGTTGTGCTAATTAATTCTACAGAATTATTTTTTTCAAGAAGAAATATTGAATTACATAAATCAAAATTCATCTCATTAATGATGGGTAAGATGTCATTAGATAAGTGAGAGCCTTCAACAATTACATGGTTATTTTTTTCTTTTAAAATCTTTAAAAGCTCTATTTTTTCTTCCAAGTTAAATAGAGTTTTATCAAATACGATCGAGTTTTCAGGGAAGTCATGTGAAAGCTCGTCATAAACAACAATAGGAGATACCTCTTGGTTTGGATTTATCACTTCAAGTTTAAAGTCGCTTTCAGAGGATCTTCCAAGAATAAGACCTAGATTATTTGTCTTGCGACCGAGTCGCTCCTCATTAACAGCTTGCTCTTGAAATTTATGAGGGGCGAATCGTGGGTGAGATCCAAACGCTTCAAAAACCCCTTTTGTTGCATTTAAATTAATATCAACTCCGATAAGATCTATTAATTCAAATGGGCCCATCCTGAAGCCGGCAACTTCTTTTAAAATAAAATCAATTTCCTGCATTTGCTTGGGGGAATCTGTATTTAAAATTCTAAAGGATTCTCCGTAAAAGTTTCTTGCGACCCTGTTGCAAATAAAACCGGGGCGGTCCTCTACTATGGCAGGTATTTTTTTATTTGAGATGAAAAACTCTTTTAATTGATTTAAGTCTTCAGAGGAAATGCTAGGGGACTTTACTATCTCAACTAACTTCATAATTGGCGCGGGATTAAAAAAGTGGAGCCCACAGCAGGGTCTAGAGTTTAATTTTGAAAAAATTTTCTCTATAGATAGTCCACTCGTATTAGATGCGAAGATTGTTTGAGGGCCAAAGTGTTCATCAAGTTTAGTGAAGACTTGTTGTTTTATTTCAAGGTTTTCAACGATGGCCTCAATTAAAAGGTCAGTATCACTCGGAACATTTTCAATGGATGAGGCAAATTGAATATTCTCTAAAAACTCTCTTACTTGTTCATCTGTAAATTTGTTTTTGGATACTAATCGCTCGTAAGACTTCCGGATAGAGGTCTCGGCATTTTTTAAAACATCTGGATTGTTGTCAGATAAGAAAACTTCCTTGCCACTTGTCGCAAGCCACTGAGTGATGCCAGCACCCATCGTGCCGGCACCAAGAACGCAAAATTTTTTCATAATTTTTAGGCTGGTTGTACGGTTTCGTCATACTCCGGGATTGTTAATCCCCAAGCATTAGTCATCTCTTTGATCTCTTTTGTGAATACTTCTCTAACTTCAGCATTTGTTCGTTTTTTTAGTCCAAGCTTTACGTAGATATCATTAGTGCTACTTTTAGAGCTACCAAAAACGTTCATTACTCTTGGCCACCAAAGATTAAGTCTTTCTTGAAGAAAGGCTTTTCTTTCTGGATCTGCAGCAAGTTTTTTGACCCATTTATCTCCGTGAGCAACATGCATTACTTCTTCTTTATAAATTCCACTGATGGCCTCTTTCCATGGAGTGTAGCTTGAGTGAAGTGTATCTTCCAATTGGTGCCCAGCTGCTCTGTCCATTAAGAAGTTAAAAAGAACAAAGTCTTCCCAATATTTTATTTGGTAGTAAAAAATATTTACGCGATAGTCATCTTTTGCCCTGGTGAAGCCAATGTTGGTCTCATCTTCTGGGAGTTTAAAACCAAGCTCAAGTGAATTAACTCTCTCCTCTGGGTCTTGGCCCAAACCTTTTAGAAGTCTATATACGACACTTGCATGTCTCATTTCATCTTTGACTATTTGTCCGACTAAAACTTTACTTTGAAGGGTAGGAGCTTTTTCAATCCAAGGCATATACCCAAGAGCTCCTGAGTATTCACTATCTCCTTGCATCCAAAGAAGGTTTAATAACTTTTCTCTGTAAATTTTTGGTAAGTCATCGCCCTCGTTGAACGTTTTACCTGCCGCAATGTCTTCGAATAGGTGTTCTTCTTCAGTTGTGTATTCGTGTGCCATTTATTTCTCCTTAGCTTTACTTTCCTTTGAAAATTGGGGGACGCTTTTCAAAAAAAGCTTTTACCCCTTCCATGTAGTCTTCAGACGAGCCAAGTAATGATTGGGAACTTGTCTCTTTTGCTAAAGACTCCTCAAAGTTTCTACCAATTGAGTAGTTAATATTGCTTTTAGTTTCTTTTATACTTAATGGTGCCATATTTGAGAAATTTTTGGCCAAAACTCTTGCTTCGTCTAAAGGATTTTCAGATATTTTATTAATAAGTCCAGTAGTTAGGGCTTCAGATGAGGTTATCTTTTTGTTTAGTAGTAGAATTTCGAGAGATTGAGGTCTCGTGTAAGTGCTTGTAATTGCATGAGTGATGCCTGCATCTGGTGTCAGCCCAATTTTTGAAAAACCGGCCATAAAATAGGTATCAGGGTGGGTAATTATATAATCACACGCTAAGGCAATACTCATTCCTGCACCGACGGCCAAGCCGTTTATCGCGCCAATAACAATTTTTGGATTATTCTTTATGGACTCGATTAAAGGATTCCACTCCTCCGTTAAAGCTTTCTCTAAACTAGGTCGCTCTCCCTCTCCAGCTTGAACGGTTCGATCATTTAAGTCTTGCCCTGTACAAAATGCTTTTCCACTAGCAGTAAGTATGATCGCACTCACTTCGGAGTTATTTCCAGCCTCGGTAATCTCGTTGATGAGCTCAAGTTTCGATTGTCTGTTGAGGGCATTGAAAACTTTTTCTCTATTAAAATTTATTTCCAGAACATTTTCATTTAAGGATGCTTTAATGATTTTTTCCATAACTACAAAACTCCTCTTTGCATTTGGTCTCTCTCAATTGCGTTAAATAAAGCTTGGAAGTTTCCTTCTCCAAAGCCCATGTGATTTTTTCTTTGGATGATTTCAAAAAATAAAGGACCTACGTAGGTGTCACTAAAAATTTGCAGTAAATATCCTTCAGGGTCTCCATCAACTAGGATTTGATTTTGCTCTAAGACCTTCAAGTCTTCTGTCACAGTGAAATCCCTTTTTGGTATGTCTTCATAATAGGTAGAGGGAATATCTAAAAACTTGATGTCACGACTTTTTAGCTCACTTACTGTGGAGACAATATCGGGAGTCATGAGGGCAATGTGTTGAACACCAGGGCCGTTGTGTCTTTCTAGAAACTCTTCAATTTGTCCTTTCCCATTATCTTTGTCGGGTTCGTTGATGGGGATGATAATGTTTCCATCAAACGATTGGACAACTTTTGATTCAAGACCTGTTTTTTGCCCCTTAATATCGAAGTATCTTGTCACAGTAAATCCATAAACTCGCTCATAGAATTCAACCCATTTTTCAAGCTCTCCACGAGGCACATTGTTAGTCAGATGATCGATTCTCGCGGCCCTTGTTGTAAGGGGTGTATTTGTTAGATTTTTTAAGTTGGTAAACTCTGGCCTAAAGTTTTCTGCAGGTCGCTGAACAAATTCGTTAATTACATCGCCAAAGCCTTTTATTGAACCGGTTATGTAGGTGCCATATTGGTCTGATTCTTCTTTGATTTCCGAAAACATTTCTGCACCGCGATTTTGAGCCTCCTTAAGTGCATGCCTTGCATCATCAACGAGAAAGGATATTTTTGAAACTCCTTCACCATGTTTTTTTAAATAGTCACTTGCATAAGAGTTTTTATCGCAATTTAGTAAAAAGTTAACTTGCCCCTGGCCCATTAAAAGGTTGGTTTCTTTTTTATTTGCCATGCTGTCTAGGAAACCAAATTTTTTGAAAATACTTCTTGTTGGTGTATCTAGTGAATCGCAGCAGAACTCAAGGTGGTCAATTTTTTTGATGCCAAGTGGATTTTGATTTTTATTCATAATGTCTCCGGTTTGGCCAATATTACAGATGAAATTGCCATCTAGAAAGTCGAAATTAGTGAAGGCTTTCATTAAAAAGCATATATTAAATGAAATACCTTTTTTGTCATACTGTGTTCAAAAGTTGGTTATATTTTTTTAATTTTTTTAACTATTTTTCAAAAAATTCTGGAGTTTTATATATTACCGTGATGAGTGGAGTGAGTTGTTTTGTTCCTCAAATGATATACACAGTCTGTAAGGTCTTTGTATTAGTAATTGTTATTGGTCGTGCCGTACAAATTATTGTAGAATTTTGGATAATACTATCTAGGTAAACTTATGAAATCTGTAGGTGTTTTTTCTGGAAATGAGCTTATTATCCAAGGAGGGTTAGAGGCAGGCTTTTCTCTTTATTCTGGATATCCTGGGTCACCGTTAGCAGATTATTTTAATATTTTATATAAGAAAAAAAATGAACTGGAATCAAAAGGGATTCGAGTTGCAATTGGAAATAGTGAAGCAAATGCGGCTGCGATGGCGAGTGGTGCAAAGCAAGCAGGAAGAGATGTTTGTATTGCAATGAAGTCAATGGGATTGCATGTTGCAAGTGATGCATTGAGTGTCGGAAATTTTGCTAATCCCTGTAAACCCACTTTAAATGAAGAGGGGGCGGAGATCTATCCGGGAGTGGTTATTGTCGTTGGAGATGATCCTTGGTCACAGTCTACCTCTACTCCCGCAGACAGCAGATATTTATTTAAGCATTTGCACATGTCATTTCTTGAGCCATCTACACCTCAAGAGTTAAAAGATTGGATGAAAGTGGCGCTTGATATTTCTAAAAAGTCCTCTGTTTATCAAGGAGTGTTATTAAATACATTCATTGCTGAAGGAGGAGGTAGAGTAGAAATTGGTAACTTAAAAGAGGTAGACAAAAGTCTGGTTAACCTTGATCCTTCGACTTTTGATTTACAGAAAAATGTAATGGTTCCACCAAACTCTCTTAATGCAGACAAAGAGATGGTCTCTCACCGTTTCCCAAAGGTAATTGAGGCTTTAAAAGCAGCAAAACTGGATAAGGTTTTCGGGGACAAAAAATCAAAGGTTGGCTTTGTCTCATCAGGAGTTATATTCGAATCTCTAAAAGAGGTTTTAGAAACTACAAAAACTATTGATAAAATTAAACTGCTAAAACTTGGTAGTAGTTTTCCTTTAGTTAAAGAAAATATTCACGATTTTTGTGAGGGACTAGAATATTTAATCGTTGTAGAAGAAAAAAGAGGCTTCCTAGAAAATGAAATAAAGTCTCAACTTTTAGGTGAACATCGATTTCGTCATTTGAAAGTATTTGGTAAGGGATTTAAAACGGACTCGGATGGGTTCCCTTCACACGGAGGATTAAATCCAGAAATTATTCAAGACAAAATTGTAGAAGTTTTTAATTTAAATAACATTGATTTTTCTATTAATTCATTTTCTAAGCCTGAGGTTAATAGTGTAACCGGTTTACCTGGAAGACTTCCTACCTTTTGTCCTGGTTGTCCGCATAGAGAAACCTTAAGTCTTTTAAAAGAGCTCAGGGGAGACTTAAAGAAAAAAAATATTGATTTAATTACTCATGGAGATGTTGGCTGCTATTCTCTATCTTTTTTGGCCCCATTTAAAGAAATGCATAATTTATCCGCCATGGGCCAGGGGGGAGCACTGGGGGCGGGACTAGATCTATTTTCTGAAAACCCCAGTGTTGTTTTAATGGGCGATTCCACATTTTTTCATAGCGGACTTACAGACATTTCAAACTCTGTGCAAACGGGGCACGACATCACATATATTCTTCTTGATAACGACAACACGGCAATGACGGGGCATCAAATGACACCTGCAAGTGGTGAAAGTGTTGAAGGCCAGGCTCGACCAAAACAAAAGATGCTAGATGTTGTTAAAAGTTTAGGAGTCGAAGAGGCGATAGAAGTTAATCCTAGTGATAGATACTTCTACAAAAACATATTAAGTGACTTTATTTTGGCTTCAGGTGTAAAAGTAATAGTGTCCACAAAAGAATGTGGTTTAACTTTTCACGGCCGAGAAAAAAAACGAGAAGCTCTTGAGTTAAAAAATGACGGAGCACTTGATTCAAAATCTTTTTTTCAAATTAATTCTGATCTCTGTGAAAACTGCTTGGCCTGTGTTGAAATGACTGGTTGTCCTGGTCTGACAACAACGAAGGATGCCTACGGACAAAAGATTGCTATCGACCCACAAATATGTGTCTCCGATAGTTACTGCACCAAAATTAAAGCTTGCCCGAGCTTTGAAAAGGTGGAGGTGAAAAACTTTCACCCGACGAAGTATAAAACCAACAAAGACAATCAATTTATATACAGCGAAATCATCCCTGAGGTGTCGGGGGTGTCGATTGAAAAGCTTATTATTGAAAAGAAATCGTGGCGTGCTGTTGTCACAGGAGTAGGGGGCAGTGGAGTCACTACCATATCAAGAATTATTGCAGAAGCATCAAAAAATCTAGAGTCATCTTATATTGATTTTAAATTCATGGATCAAAAAGGACTAGCGCAGAGAAATGGGAGGGTGACTGGTCATTTAAGCCTTCACGAAAAAACTATTTCTCAAAGTACGGTGACTCCTATCGCTTCCGCGGACTTATTAATCTCTCCGGATTTGCTTGACGGTTCTGCGGCACTAAGCTTTTTAAGGCCAGGGGCTCAAGCTATATTGAATGATCGTTACCAAGTTCCGCTTAGTTTCATTCTAGATGATAAAGAAATTATCAGTGCCGAGGTTAAAGATAGAATTAGTTCTCATGCGGAAAATATAAACCTCTACATGGCGGAAAAAGTCTGTATATCACTCCTTGGTAAGTCTGTTTACACAAGTGCTTTCTTACTAGGGATTTGTTATCAAAGAGGTCTATTGCCATTTAGTTTATCGCAGATGGAGTTAGCAATTTCTAACTCAATTAAAAAAATTGAAGTAAAAAATAACTTATCCGCTTTTTTTCTTGGACGGCTATTTGTCCACTCACCAAGTAAAGTTACATCTGAGGTAAAAAGTAAAGGGTCACTTAAGGTAGAGGACTTAAGACAAAGTATAAAAAAATCTTTTTTCCCATGGCATTCGACAAGCATCGTTCTTAAGAGTTTTGATCGGTATTTAAAAAGAGTCGCCGGGTATTTTCCAGATGATAAATTATTTTATTTGGCCCAGTTTCTTCATGACCAAATAATCTATGATAGAGGAAAGAACATTGATGAATTTACTCAACTTGCGGGGAAGATCTCAACAACAAATGCGACAAAAGATGTTAAGTTTTTAGCTCTTTCTCAACTGGCCAGAACATACTTTGTTAAAGACGAGGTGTTTTGTGCTCACCAAATGATTTCACCGATCAAAGAAAAACGTGATCGGACAGCCTACGGTGATTTAGGAAAGAGTTTTAAAGTTCAACGAATTAATCGTCCCCATTTTGACGTTGGCCCTTTTGCTATTGAGTTTGATTTGTCCCCCAAGTATTGGATGCTGTGGACAATGAGGCAGTTTAGGGCCCTTCGTTTTGTACTGCCAAGCTGGCACAAAAAAGAAAAAATTATCAATAAACAAATTAGAGATGAGATTAAGGCGATGCTTGAGTCAGGTTCACTAAATGAAATAAGACTGAATAAGTTTAGGATGGTGAAAGGGTATCGTGAGGTTCGTTATACTAGGGCAAAAACTCATGAGGTTCTATCGTGAGAAAAAGTGTTCTTGGTGTTATAGAGGTTGATGGAGAATTTCTCTTTGCTAAACGACAAAATTTTTTGAAAGTTTTTCCTGGTTACACGTCTTTTCCTGGTGGAAAGGTAGACCAACAGGAGCATGAGCTTCCTCAGGTTTTAAGTGATTTTTTTAGCGATGATTTAAAAAAAGTTGGTTCCGCTCTAGTGCGAGAACTAAGTGAAGAGCTTGAACTTGATTTAAGTGTTAACTTGCCAAAAAATATTAAATATCTAGGTAAGGTCATTACTCCTGATTTTAACCCTGTTCGTTTCGAAAACTATTATTTTTTAATATCACTAGATAAAAGGCCAAAAATCCAAGTTGATGAAAATGAAATTTCTTGGGCGAAATGGATAAACCCAAAAGATTTTATGGTTGAATATAAAGAGGGGAGACACCTTGTTGTTCCCCCTATGTTATTGTTGCTTAAAACTTATCTTAATAATCCCAATAGTTTTCCCTTTGAATTTAAACCTATTTATAATCCAGATTTAGAAGTTCCTCATATTTATCCTCTTGGGCCTGTAACTCAATTATTACCCTTGTCACACACTTTTCCTCCTGCAAATAGAACGAATAGTTTTGTCATAGGGGATTCGAGACGAATTTTAATTGATCCGTCACCAAGAGACGAAAATGAAAAGCATAAATTTATTAACACTATAAAAAATGAAAAAATTGATTTGATTTTCCTCTCCCATCATCACCCCGATCATCATGAGTTTTCTGTCCCAATGGCCAAAGAACTTAAAGTACCTATGGGAATGAGTGAGGATTGCCATCAAAGGATTTTATCCAAAAACGGAGCTGATTATTTTCTTGGAATTGATATAGAGATTTTCTCAGATGGGGAAATCCTGACACGTATTGGGGATGAAAAAGTCTTATTATTAGCAACCCCAGGGCATGATGAGGGCCAGCTGAGTATCTACCCCGAGAATCTCTCTTGGATGATTGTAAGTGACTTGATTCAAACAGTCGGAACCGTTGTCATTGGTGCTCCAGAAGGAGATATGAAGAAATACTTTGACTCTCTTGAGAAAGTCATTGGAATGGGCCCAAAAGTTGTTATACCTAGTCATGGGATTGCTTTAGGGGGAGTTGATAAGTTAAGGGCAACTCTTGAGCACCGCAAAATGCGCGAGAGAAAAATAATTGAGCTCATGTCTGAAAAGAAAACCGAAGAAGAGATGCTTCATATTATTTATGCTGATATTGATGAGCGATTGTACCCCTATGCAAGAAAAACCATCTCTGCCCATTTAAAAAAAATTAGAGACGAGATGTGATTATATTGAGAAGATGGTTCTCATGGAAAACGTGCGCTTTTTTGAATCCATTCCTGATTTCTTTTTCGAGTTAAATCAAAAAAATATTTTAGATCACCTCGAAGAAATGACTCTTTTTTATCATGAGGGTGACAAAGAGGATACTGTCCTGTTATCAACAATGCTTCATGGAAATGAGACAAGCGGTTTATTTGCCATTCAAAAGTATTTGAAAAATATGATGGGTATGGAGGGATCTCCAAGCTTTTTAATTCTTTTGGGAAACCCCAAAGCTTTTCATGAAAATAAGCGTTTAATACCAGGCCAGCTAGATCGCAACAGAATTTGGCAATTGCACGGTGGCCATAGGGATCATAAGCTCTCCAAAGAGGTAATCAACAAGGTTGTAAACTATCCTTTGATTTTCTCCGTTGATATTCACAATAATACGGGAAAAAATCCTTACTTTTGCTGTGTAAATAGATTAGATCGAAAAACATTAGGTTTGGCGTCTTTGTTTAATGCAGATGCATTATTCTTTGAAGACCCAGATAATGCTTTTTCAACTTATATTGGACGTTTTTGTCCAAGTGTTACACTTGAGTGTGGAATGAGTGGTGATGATTTTGGTGTAGAGAAGGCCATTAAGTTTTTTGAAGAGTCGGTTAATCTTAGCGGCCCAACAGAGTTTCAGGATAAAAAATTCAAAAATAATGTTTTTAAAAGCTTTGGTAAGTTCAAATTAAAAAGTAGTACGAGTATAAGATTTATTGATCGTGATTCTAAAGAGAAATTAGATCCCCAAGGTAATGTAGTAGCTTTTTTTAATGACTTAGAAAAATTCAACTTAAAAATACTCCCAAAGGGAGAGAAGCTTGGATATATTTTTGGTGATGTTGGGCAAGTTAAAACGGTCAGCGAATTTGATGAGGATCTTTTTGATGATTTATTTTTATTAAATAAAAATTCTGAGTTGATTGTAAGAGATGATTTTTATGCCGCAATGGTAACCAAGGATATTGAGGTGGCCAAGGCAGATTGTTTTTTTTATTTTTTAAAAAAATTGAATATTTGAGGTAAAGATGAAACTACAAAATTATGCATGTGGAGAATGGATTGAAGGTAATGGGAGTCAGGTTCCACTTTTTAATTCAATTACAGGCGAGCAAGTGGCACTTGCCTCAAGCGAAGGATTAAACTTTTCTGAAATGTTAGCCTATGGCCGCTCGGTGGGTTCACCTGCTTTGAGAAAAATGACTTTTCATGAACGCGCTAGAATGCTGAAGGCGTTGGCCCTATATTTAACAGAAATTAAAAATAAGTTTTATCAAGTTTCATGGGCAACTGGGGCGACAAAAATTGACTCCTGGATTGATATTGAAGGCGGGATTGGAAATTTATTTGCCTACGCCTCCAAGGGGAGAAGAGAGCTTCCAGACACGCCATTTTATGTTGATGGTAAAGCTGAGCCACTTTCCAAGGGAGGAAGTTTCATCGGGCACCACATATGTGTACCAAAAGAAGGTGTTGCCGTTCACATTAATGCTTTTAACTTTCCTGTTTGGGGAATGCTTGAAAAAGTTGCGGTGAATTTGCTCGCTGGAGTGCCTGCGCTAGTAAAACCGGCCACAGTAACGAGTTTTTTAACAGAAGCTGTATTTAGAGAAATTATTAAATCAAAGATTCTTCCGGAGGGATCTCTACAATTAATCTGTGGTAGCGCCAGGGGGATTTTAGATCATGTTGATTTTCAAGATGTGGTTACATTTACTGGTAGTTTTGAAACCGGACTAATGCTTAAAAAAACAAATGCAGTTTTAGAGAATTCTGTTCCATTTAACATGGAGGCGGACAGTCTTAATTGTTGTGTTCTGGGGACGGATGCAGGGCCTGGGACTGAGGAGTTCGATTTATATATTAAAGATGTCGTCAAAGAGATGACTATTAAAGCGGGACAAAAGTGTACAGCGGTTCGTCGAGCAATTGTGCCTAAAAAATTCATGAGTGATGTTATTTCAGCCTTAAAGGCGCGACTAGCAAAAGTTGTTATTGGAGATCCTCAGAAGGAGGGCGTTCGAATGGGGGCTCTGGCAGGAATGGATCAACGAAGAGATGTGTTTGAAAAAGTTGAGCTTTTAAAAAGTAGCTGTACCCTAGAGATGGGGGGAGAAGACTTTTCTGTAACTGGTGCCGATAAAAAATCCGGCGCGTTTATGATGCCGACTTTGTTTAGCTGTGAGGATGGATTAAAAACTTCTGTACCTCATGATGTAGAGGCATTTGGCCCAGTAAGTACAGTGATTGGCTATGAAAATGTTGATGAGGCAATTGAGTTGGTAAAAAAAGGTAGGGGAAGTTTAGTTGGGTCGGTAATGACTAACGATGATAACTTTGCTACCGAGCTTGTGCTCGGGGTGGCCTCGCATCACGGACGCTTCGTGGTTCATAATCGTCACTGTTATAAAGAGTCAACAGGTCATGGTTCTCCGATGCCAGCTTTGGTTCATGGAGGCCCAGGAAGAGCTGGTGGTGGGGAAGAAATGGGAGGAATTCGAGGTGTTCTTCATTATATGCAAAGAACTGCCATTCAAGGACATCCAAACTCAATGACAAAAATCACAAAAGTTTACCAACCCGGCGCGAACAGGCCTGAGAATAGAATTCATCCATTTAGAAAATACTTTGATGAATTAGAAATTGGTGAAACACTTACAACACATAAAAGAACAGTGACAGAAGCTGATATAGTAAATTTTGCAAATATTAGTGGTGATAATTTTTATGCACACATGGATGAAACAAGCCTTGAGGGAACGTTGTTTGAAAGACGAGTTGCTCATGGTTATTTTGTTATGAGTGCGGCAGCTGGATTATTTGTGGATCCTAAAAAAGGGCCTGTACTTGCTAATTATGGTGTAGACGAGTTTCGATTTGTAAAACCTGTCTATGTGGGTGCAACAATCGGAGTGAAGCTAACTGTTAAAGAAAAAATTCAGCAAGAGAAGCGTGGTGATGATGACGTTTTGAAAGGTATTGTAAAGTGGCAGGTCGATGTTATCGATCAAGAAAACGAAACCTGTGCTCTTGGGACAATATTAACTTTAGTCGCCAATAAGGTTTAGTGTAAATAAATATTGTTTTTGGATAAAATTTTTTGTTTGTTTCGAATAAATACTTGGCGGTAAAGTCATAGAAGTATTCAAAATCCAGTGATATTGTTGGCATTTTTTTTGCCGCGTTAATAATGATTATTAACACGGGGAAGAAAATGAAAAAAATACTTATTACATTATTATCTTTATTTAGTTTGATGTGTTTTGCATCTGATGAAAACTTTCAAAAAACATTTGAGAAGGTCAATCCAGGGAAAACTTATAACAAGCAGACATATTTAAAGTATTTAAAATATAAAAATCGTATGTACAAAATGATTGAGCATGAACAAAAGCTTGAAGGTAAGGCGAGTGAAGAGTTTTATCAAAAAATCGCCAAAAACTTTAAATTCTTTCAAAAATACTTTAGTGAATATGTGAAGACTGAGCATGAAGATCATCCTGAGATTAATAGCGCTCAAATTATGGTTTCGGTTCTTTTAGAGTTGAGAGATCAAGAAGAAATTGAATTAATAGACCAACTAGAAGAGGGATTTTCTGAATGCGTAGATGAAGCAACAGATCCAACTTGTGGAGATAAAAATATTAGTGAGGATGGAATAAAAGAATTTCAAAAAAGAGAATTTTTGGAAACTCCCTCGAGTAACTCAAATAATAATGAGGGACAAGATTCTAAGTCAGAGTCAATTTGATTTATAAAAATAATAGCAAGTACTAAAAGGCCCCTTCAATGTAAGGGGTTTTTTAGTGCTTACAGGTGTGATTGTAAAAATATTTTTCACTGTTTAAAAATATGCACAATTGTTTAAATAAATGACGATAAATTCAGCGAGTGGATCGGCCTTCCTCTTGTAGCTAACTTTTTCAACATAAAACTGGGGAGTTTTAGATGAAAGCGATTAAATTAATTCTTATATTATCAATGATGGCTTTTAATGCATATTCTGGAGAGAGGAATTATCCGAGTGCTGTCGCCGCTGGTAAGTTCGAAAAGATTTATGGAAGTTTCTCAAAATCAAAAGTTAAAAAATATAAAAAGTATAGAGAAAATTTTTATAGATGGATGAATAATTGGTATGCTAAACATAACAATAAAAATTTCTCAAAAGCCTTTAAGAAAAATATTAAATTTTTGCTTAAACATTATAAGCCCCTAATGATGGAAGATGCTGGAGTTAAAAATTATAAAATTTCAGACGGGCAGTTAATTAAAAAACTTTATAAAAAAATGCAGACCGAAAAAGTAAAAACTGCGTTAACAAAAGACCAAGGTGTTATTCCTGTAATCCATGAAAGCAGTGGTGCATTGGGGAAAGTGTTCGGTGGTAGAAAAAGCCTTGAAGAAAAATTTAAAGAGGTGAATGGAAAAGGTGATAGCAATTCCACACAAAGCTCTGCGGCAAATATATAAGAGTTTTGATTAACTAACTTTTTACAATAAAGAGCCAATTTATTAGAGCCCTTTTTTTATGTCTTTGCGGTGAATCTGTATAAAAGATCTTCAATGTTACAAAAAAAACACAATAAAATTTAAACTGCTGATTATTTGAAATTAAGTTTGGCATTTTTGATGCAAATAGGTTGTTGGAGTTTAAAAGTTGGAGGAAGAATGAAGTATTTAACATCTAAAATTTTACTACTTAGCTCAATATGTATTTCACAAGCTTTTGGAAGTAATATTTTTACAAGTCGAAAAGCATTGTTTTGTGGAGCCGATTCAATGTCCGTCAAACCAAAAACTGAAAAATGTAAAAAAGCGACTATCGACCTGTTTGAAAGTTTAAATGTTTCTTCAACAAAGATTGAATCCTTTGAGGATTATGTTGGGTTTAAAAAACTAGTAAAGGCAATTGATTTGATTAAACAAAAAATTAAAAATGGCACTGAAATTCGATCAACACAAGCTACTATAGCAAGAGAAAAAAGTGATGCTGAAATAAAGATATTTACAACTCATTATTTGATTGAGTGTCAAGATGAGGAAAGTATTCAGGACTTATTATTGGTGGGTGAATGTGCTACTCAAAAAGTTCAGGATTATGTTGCTAAAAAAGATATCCTTGGAATGGATAAAGCATGTCAGGAGTATATTGGTGGAATTTGGGGGCTTCTCTCTAAAGAATATCGGGAGCCTAATTGCGGGAGAGTAGATGAGCAAAAGGTTGCAGACACATTGTCTGAATTAGATAAATTGTTGGAAAATAATGCCCCGCTCACTGGCATGACGGATATAGAGACGGTTTGTCAGTTTAGATATGAGGTAAGATTTGAGGACAGTAATAACTTTTATAGTGCGATTGTTCCTGTTTTCGATAAGTCGAATCCATCCTGTGTCTGTGCTTTTGACTATAAGGCTTTAGAGTCTCTTGATGATGAGTTTGGTGGCTGTATTGCTGATGATAAGGAAGAACACGTCATCACAGAAAGTATGGAGTCAATAAAAGAGTTTGGAAAGTTTGTCATGCCAAACGCGAGGCTTCCAGAGGGGTCTCAAAACACTGATAGAGATATGGTCCATCCAATCCCTCAGGATGCAGTGGATATCGATAACGAGATATTTGCTCCTGTGAGTATTCAATAAAATTAATTGATCTTAAAAAAGCCTTTTATATTTTCTAAAAGGATTTTTTTCTATCTATTTTCTCTTCCAAAAAGCCGATAACTACATTGGTGAAAAACTTCAATAAAATTCTAATTTTATTTTTACTTATATTTTCTGCATCCAAGCTTGAAGCTGGCGGTGAAGATAAAAGAAAAACTGTTACTTGCGGAGGAGGAGTAGCAGATTTTAATGGAAAAAGATTGAAATGGGATCCGTACAAATTAAAAGTCTTGCCTAGTAATTTTAATCAGTCAGATGTTAATCGGATATGTGATGAGTACCAACTTAGTCACCCGGAGAAAGTTAAGTTTTCAAAAACGACAGAAGCTCCTAGAAAACCATATAACACCTCAGACGGTGGGGGGAAATTACCGAAAGGTGAACCAAAAGGTAAAACCAAAAGACAGGATATCACCGGTGCTCAGGCTGAAGAGATGACCGCCGATGACATGGCAGATTTTGGTGCGATTATCACCGAAAATGAAAGTGCTCGCGTTAAAGCCGAAACTCCTATACCTAAATATATCAAGTGTTCAGGAAGTGTCATTAAAGTTAAAAGTGGAGATAGGTATAAGGGCGTACCAGAGGGCTGGTATAAAATAGAGCCTTTTGTAACTATTGTTTCACTGGCGAGAAAGGTTATTGAAAAAAATCAAAAAGACCGAATTTTAGATGATTCTAAAGCTGCTTGTGTAAAGGGTATAATCGATCAGCAATTGATACCGTTGTCTGACGGTGATCATAAGCAAACAGCTGCTTGTCCTGCTTTTTCTACAAGAAAAGGCATTTTAATCTGTGGAAAGCCTTTAAAAGGAGATATGTTATTTGATAAAGATGATTTTCATGACAAAATTACAGAAATAGCAAATAGAGATACAGATTCAATAACCACAACATCTACGCCAGTTACGGAAGCAAAACCAAAACCAAAACCGCTTCCAAGAAGTCCTCGCAGGACTACGACGGAGGCCCCGAGACCTCGAGCAGTAACTCCAAAGCCTCCTGCATCAACTCCCAAAGTAAAATCGCGAAGTGTATTACTTCGAACAAGAGAAGCCCCAAGGCCCAAGCCTAAGGAGAAGGGTAAGGTTACTGAGTCAGAAGAAAAATCGTCGCCCAGTACAACTACTCGCGCCGTCGCTGCTAAAGGTGAAGGTAAAGCGCAACCTAAACCTGAAGAAAAATCCAAACCGAAAATTAAAATTACTCCTCGTCCTCAACCAAAAATCGCTGATGATGTTGAGGAAATAGAATTAGATACTTCAAGGTATGATGTTAGTGCTCCAGTAAAGGGAGAGAAAGCTACTCCCTGCAAAAGTAAAAATTATGATAAAAAATATAAGTGCTATAAAAAAAATATAATTAATTGGCACCAAAGAGTCTTTGGCATTTATAAAAAAAGACTTGATGATAGCTCTAAAAAATTAAAGACATTAGCGGAGAAGATTTCCACGTATGAAAAAAAATGTAGCAGTCAGGTTGATGAAGATAAAGAGTTTAAAAAACAAAATTGTAAAGGTCTCAAACTTAAAAATATTCGTCAAATTAAAGACAAAGAGCTTGTTAAGGCGATCGTTGCGCATAGGAATGAGAAAAATCGCAATAAAAAATTAGAAAAGAAATTTAAAAGTAGACTTAAAAGCTATAATGCAAACGTTGATTTTTTTATGAAGTTTTTTAAAAAAGGTCTTTCAAAAGAAAAGGGAGAGCTAAAAAAGTGCATAGATTCATTTAATATTGCCCCTATTTTACCTGCTAAAGAGTGTGAGCTTTCAAAGACGGATGTTATCCACTGCCTTTACACTTATAGTGACAAACAAAAAATATCTACAAAATCGGTTTATGGTTTTGACGAAGATAGTGACTTATTTATGAGCTTTGTGACGGACGTGGAAAGTGACGATACCCCCAAATCTTGTAAGAAATATGAACAAGATGCGGTCACACAATTATCTAGGCTTTCTCAAGATGTTCAAGCTATTGGAAGGGATTTTTTGGATTTATTTCAACCTGCTGAATCGTCTTCTACGCAACAGGGTGGCAAAGCGGCTGCGACGAAATAAAATACAATCTATTTAGATGCTATTTATTTTTTTAAAATTTATTACGTAATAGTCAACATGAAGAAAATTATTTTAGTTCTAATAGTTTGTTTTTCCGTTCGTTTCTCATTTGCTTCAAGTATAAAAACTAAAGCTGATGGTGCCTGTAAAAACGCGTTAGAGGATGTCTTTAAGTATGTCACAAGAAAGACTGAATATGAAAAACTTGAGGATGTTAACGAAAAAAATCCTTTAATCGTCAATTTTGTAAAAATGGAAAAGTAAAAGCCTGGTATAAAAAAGGGAATAATTTCAAAAATGGATTTGCCCGTTTTAAAAGACTGAGTAAGAAAAGTCTTAAAAAGGCAGAGGCAAAATTTAAAGTCGAATTAAAAGCCTATAAGAATAACGCTAAGTTTTTCACGATGAATTTCATGCAGGAATTACTTGCTGAAAACGATACCCTTAAAGAATATATTGATGCGACCCACTTTAGGCCTGAAAGCAACCCAGCTAATCAGGGCTGCTTTTATAGCTCAATGGATATCGTTGAGTGCCTGGCCAAATATGAAGACTCCGAAGGTACAGTGGGGGTGTCTTTTGTCCAATTTGATTCGGAGGACAATGTTAAGGCATCATTAATCCTAACCGAAGGCTCTCATAGTGGTGAATCATTATTTAAAAAATGCGGTGGTGACATTACTACGAGCACTGCCGCAGATTCTCCAAGGCGCTCTATTGAAATTAGGGTCGATAAGGAAATTGGCGGTAAAGCAAAAATTAGAAGTGGTGATGCCGTTGAGGCAAAATAAAATCTAAACCTTCAGTCGGGAGGGCTTTTAGTTCTACTTTAAAAGCTCATCAACAATTTCAGGGTTTAAAAGTGTTGATGTGTCTCCAAGGTTATCTACTTCTCCGGCCGCAACCTTACGAAGGATGCGTCGCATGATTTTTCCAGATCTTGTTTTTGGAAGCCCCGGTGTAAAATGAATTAGGTCAGGTGTTGCTAGAGGTCCTATTTGTTT
>DCQT01000093.1:18337-18540 GCA_002323535.1 Bacteriovoracaceae bacterium UBA1511 | reverse complement strand
CTGGCAAGAGCTTACAACACAGTGGTTCCACCATCTGGAAAAATACTATCAGGTGGTGTTGATTCTAATGCTCTTCACCGTCCAAAAAGATTTTTTGGAGCAGCTAGAAATATTGAAGGTGGTGGCTCCCTTACTATCATCGCAACATCATTAATTGACACTGGTTCAAGAATGGATGAAGTAATTTTTGAAGAGTTTAAAGG
>DCQT01000093.1:3594-18013 GCA_002323535.1 Bacteriovoracaceae bacterium UBA1511 | reverse complement strand
TTTGAAGAGTTTAAAGGAACAGGAAACTCTGAAATTCAACTTGATAGGAAACTATTGGAGAAACGTATTTTTCCATGTCTTGATGTAAATAAGTCCTCAACAAGAAAAGAAGACCTCCTGATGGAAGATAAAGACCTGCAAAGAGTTACTGTTCTCAGAAGAGTTCTTCATCCAATGAGCACAATTGATGCAATGGAGTTTATGCTTTCAAGAGTTGATAAAACTAAAACTAATATTGAGTTTTTAGACTCAATGAATGGGTAAAAATGGAAAATAGACTCACAAAAGTTTTTTCAAAATGGATGAAAATATTGGTGAGTAAGCAATTCACCTCTATTGGTGGGCAAGCAGTGATTGAGGGAGTAATGATGAGGTCCCCAAATGCATTTGTCGTCGCTGTAAGAAAACCATCTGGTGAAATTGTTTTGCGAAAAGATCAATGGTTTGGCTTAAGCAAGAGGTTTGACGTTTTGAAAAAGCCTTTTTTTAGAGGTGTTCTTGTTCTAATCGAAACAATGGCAAACGGGATAGTATCTTTGAACTACTCTGCAAACATTGCAGAGTCAGAAGATAGTGGAAAAAAGAAAGCGTCTGAGAAGATTGATTTTGGAACTTTCTTGTCCATAGGCTTATCATTCATTTTTGGTATAGGATTATTTGTTTTCCTTCCACATTATTTGACTATTTTCTTGGAAAAACAGGCAGGTCAAAGCTGGGGTTTAAATTCTGTTTTATTTCATGCAGTTGATGGCGCTATAAAATCTTTAATTTTTATTGGATATATATTTATCATCGGATTAATTCCCGATATCAGGCGAGTTTTCCAGTACCACGGAGCTGAGCATAAATCTATCTCGACATTTGAGGCCGGTGAGTCATTGATCGTGGAGAATGCAAGAAAGTTTCCAACCTTTCATCCAAGATGCGGAACAACTTTTGTTTTCTTTCTATTATTTGTCTCTATAATTATCTTCACAATTGCTTTCAGCTTTATTCCATTCCCTGAGGAATGGCCGAAGTTATTGCAACATACCGTGGCAATACTCCTAAAGGTTGTGTTTAGTTTTCCTATTGCGGGTATCTCATATGAGCTAATTAAATACGCAGGTAGTGCAAAAAATAAATTTATTGGAAAGATTATTACATACCCTGGAATGCTACTTCAAAAGCTAACTACTCGCGAACCAGATGATGACCAGTTAGAGGTCGCACTTGCTTCAATTCAAGCTGTCTTACACTTAGAGGAAAGCTTTAATTTAAAAGAAGCGAAAGAAAAGGTTGTTAGTTTAGAAGAGGTTGAAATTAAAAATATTTCAGAACTGGGTAAAACGAATCTTGCTTTAAAAGACTTTTTAGAAATTTGAGGACTTATGTTTCATAAATTAGATGCTGTTGTTAAGCGCTTCGAGGAACTAACAGAAAAGCTTGCAGATCCGACAATATATGACAGGCAAGACGAGTACAAAAAAATTAGCTCGGAGAGGTCTTCTATTGAAGAGGTCGTGGCCGTATACAAGGATTATCAATCTTTGAAGGACAACATGGAGCAGGCCAAAGAGATTTTAAAGTCTGAAAGTGACGAAGACTTAAGATCGATGGCGAAAGAAGAGCTTAGTGAAATTGAGGCTGAGCTTCCACCTATGGAAGAACAATTAAAGATATTATTGCTTCCTAAAGACCCTCTTGATGCCAAAAATGTAATGGTTGAAATTCGAGCCGGTGCGGGTGGAGATGAGGCATCTATTTTTGTCGGAGATGTTTATCGTATGTACCTTAATTTTATCCGTGACCTTGGTTGGCAATCAGATATGGTTTCAATTTCACAAGGAGATGAGGGGATAAAAGAAGTTGTATTTATGGTCAAAGGGGACAAGGTTTACTCTAAGTTAAAATATGAATCTGGTGTCCATCGCGTACAAAGAGTTCCGAAAACAGAGTCTCAGGGAAGAGTTCACACTTCTACGATTACTGTTGCAGTTATGCCAGAAGCTGAAGAGGTTGATTTCAAACTTGACCTAAATGAATGTCGAGTTGACGTTTATAGGTCAGGGGGAGCTGGCGGCCAGTCTGTAAATACCACTGACTCCGCTGTTCGAGTAACTCACTTACCAACAGGGCTTTCAGTTGCCAACCAAGACCAAAAATCACAGCATAAAAATAAAGATAAGGCGATTAAAATTTTAACGAACAAGATATTTGATATTTTGGTTCGAGAGAAAAAGGAAAAAGAAGACGCAGAAAGAAAAGGTCAAGTAGGTACTGGCGACAGAAGTGAAAGGATAAGAACTTATAACTTTCCGCAGGGGCGACTGACCGACCATCGTATTGGGCTGACCCTATATTCACTTGATAAGATTATTGAAGGTGACATGGCACCTGTCACTGATGCGCTAATTGCACATAATCAAGCTGAATTGTTGAAGGGCCAAGAAGAATAAAAATATTCTATGCAAACGTTAGATAAATTAATCGGACAATTCTTTAATCACAATGAGGAGTCCCTACTTAATAATTATCCTGGTATTAATAAGAATATATTGCAGGAATCATTTTTTGATTTCCTAGGTTATGAGATTGGGCCAGGTTGTCTTTTAAGTTATTCAGAGTCTGAGAAATCGACAAAGTACTTTAATGAATTACAAAAAGGAGTCCCATTATCTTACATAACAAATGTTGGACATTTCTACGGTAGAGAGTTTTTTGTAAATGAGTCAGTTTTAATACCGCGATTTGAAACAGAAGGTCTTGTAGAGTTAGCAGTAGAACATATTAAAACGATTAGTGGGCCAAGAATAAATGTAGGTGAAATAGGAGTTGGCTCAGGGTGTATCGGGCTGACAATACTATCAGAGTGTTTTGATAGATCGATTGACTTTAGAGGTGGTGAAATCTCGGAGAGCGCCTTGATGGTTGCAAGAAAAAACTACCAAAAGTTAAATTTTTGTATACCTGATTCCTCAAGTGTTACATTTCTTGTAAATGATAGACTTGAGGGGGAAGATGAATGTCATTATGATCTTATAGTTTCAAACCCACCTTACATAAAAAAAGATCAAGATGAAAATCTAGTGCATCACCAGGTTCGTGAGTTTGAACCTGCTTTAGCGTTGTTTATAGAGGATGGGGTTTATGAGAGTTGGTTTGTTGAGCTATTCTCTCAAATAGAAAGGTGTTTAAAGCCAGACGGAAAATTTCTAATGGAAGGTCATGAGAATCATCTTGTAAGATTAAAAGAAATAGCTAGTGAGTTCAGTTTTAAAGAAATAGAAATAATCAAAGATCTAAGTTCAAGAGATAGAGTGTTATCATTTAGAAAATCGTAAAGGGGAAGTTTGTGGATAGCTTAATAATACGAGGTGGTAAAAAGTTAAGTGGAGAGTTAAAAGTCTCAGCATCTAAAAATGCTTGTTTGCCTATCCTTTTTGGGACACTCCTCAGTGAAGATAAGGTTGAGCTTATATCACTTCCCTCGCTCAGAGATATTAATACGAGTGTTAAACTTTTAAGGGAAATGGGCGCCGTAGTAAGTGGAGAGCTTTCTGCTTTAAAAATTGATTGTAAAAATATTAATAAAACTGAAGCGCCATATGATTTGGTTAAAACGATGAGAGCTTCCATCCTTGTCTTAGGTCCTTTGCTTGCTAGGTTTGGAAAAGCTAAGGTCTCACTTCCAGGCGGTTGTGCCATTGGAGGGAGGCCTGTTGATATTCATTTGAGTAATTTTGAGAAAATGGGTGCGAGTATTAAACTTGAAAATGGCTACATTAATGCAAAGGCAAAGAAGCTTGTTGGTGCTCATCTAGATCTCTCCTTCCCTTCCGTTGGTGCTACCGAAAACCTCATGATGGCAGCAGTCTTAGCTGAGGGCGAAACTATTATTAACAATGCTGCGAAAGAGCCAGAAATAGAGGACTTGGCCGATTTTTTAAACTCAATGGGAGCTAATATTTCAGGTCAGGGTACTTCAACCATTAAAATAGCTGGGATTGAAAAGTTAGGAAGTTGTACCCATAAACCTATTGGTGATCGTATTGAAGCCGCAACATTTGTTTTAACAGGGCTTTTGACTAATAGCTCATTGAAAGTATCAAACTTCAAAACTAAGCATCTATCCTCCCTATTTTCAATTCTTAAGGAAATGGGAGCAAAAATGCAGATTGAAGAAAATGAGGTAACTGTTTTTCCTAGTGAGCTCAAAGGTGTCGAAGCAACAACTATGCCATACCCAGGTTTTCCGACAGATATTCAGGCACAGTTGATGACCCTCATGTGTAGAGCGAATGGGGTATCAGTTATAACAGAGAAAATTTTTGAGAATCGTTTCATGCATGTTCCGGAGTTAATAAGAATGGGGGCAAATATTAAGCTTGAAGGCAAGTCTGCAATTATTTCTGGTGGGGATGAATTTGTCTCAGCACCTGTTATGTGCACTGACTTAAGAGCCTCTGCAGCTCTTGTAATGGCCGCTCTTGTTGCCAAGGGAGAGTCAACTATTTCAAGAATTTATCATCTCGATCGTGGGTATGAAAATATAGAAATAAAGCTCGGAGAAGTTGGGGCAGATATTAAAAGAGTTTAATTATCATTTCACTTTTGAAAAAAAATAAAAACTCATTTAAAAACCAAAAGTTTAAGTTCATAAAGCCCATGGAGGTTTTTTATGAGTTCTAAATTCTTTATATTATTTTTTTTTCTTTTTCTTGAATCTTGCGGAGATACTACTACATTTGAAGAAGACTCATTTGAAAAAAAGCAAGTATTAGCCTCAGAGTCAGAAGAGGTACCAGAAGGAGCGACTGGTGTTGAAAACTCAGAAAGTGATTTAAATAAAATAGAGGACTTTCCGGTTCTTTTGGATGATATAAAATTTGTTAAAAAATACAATGCCAGGGTTTATAAAAAGAACAGTGTTATAAGTTACCTAGTTAAAGAAAAATTTGTCGTTGAAAATTTACTCAACAAAAAATATGTTCTGCCTGAACTAGCGAATATAAGCCGATCAATCTTAATTACTAATTTAGATAAAGTTATAGATCGAATTATTTTGAAATTTAAATTCTCACAACGATTAACTACTTCGCATCAAAAGATAAAATTAAAAAGCGTTCGCCTTAGAGTGCAAAGAAAAAGAATGCTTAATGATAATTTCACTTCCTTTGGTGAATTAGATATTAATTTTCGAGATGATTACCAGCGCGAAATAAGATCTCCTTTATTCTTTAATGACCAAAATTTTTTAATTGAATTACCGAAGAAGTTAGAATCAGACGGTGAGGATATGTATTTAATTACTGTTGTCGGTGTGGAGCTTAAGCTGAATGAAGAAAGTAAATGGATATCACTTAATGAAAAAACAACCGATAAAAACAATTGTTTTTTTTCGTTCAAGGAAAATGATTTTTATATATCTTCACGAAAAATTAATTGCTTGTCTTTTTTAGAGTCTCAAAAAAAAGTAGTTCTTGATGAGTCTGGAAGTAAAGTTTTATCGGTGGATAATGTAAACAATGATTTCTTAAGGGATTCACCTTCATTTAAATTAAAGTTCAACGACTTGGACTCGTTTGGATTTTATTATGTCGATTTAACTAAAAAAATAAAAAACTTCTTCTTTACTTCTTTTTCATATGCGGAGCTCATCGATGTTTTGCCATACTTTTTAAAAAGTAAACTAGTACTTAGTGAAGCTATAAAAAATAATATTCAGCTTCCTAAATTAAGCAAAATAAATACAAGATTAAGAAGAGTTAAAAAATTTCCTAAATTTAAAAAGGATAGGAGAGAAATCCTTGTCAGAGAGCTTGGGAGTCGCCCGGGAGATGCTGTTTATTATCATATTCCCTCAGATCTTATTACTTTTGAATCTTACGGCAGAGAAGAAGTAACTATTAAAAAATCACGATCATTTTTTTTGGGAAACAAAAATATAATCAAAGGTAGTCATCTTCTAAAAAGGAATGGGGCGCAAATAACAAACAATCCCTATCGTTTAAAAAGGAAGGAGTTCTATATTGGAGACAATCTCCATTTTCAAAACCATATTATTTTATCAAGTGATTTTGTAAGAAAAGAGAAAAAGCTGTTTGATAATGATGTTTATGAGGAGCTTCTTTTAGAAACTTTTTTACCAAGGTGGTGATTTATCCCATTTATTAGCGAGATAAACATTGTTCTTTGTAACAAAGTAAATTGAAAAACCCTGGCCAAAACAAGAAAGGAGGTTCCATTTATCTGTGCACAAAGCGTGAGCTCGCCTTTTTTAAAGTCATAACTTAAAACAGTTGGAAATGGTGATATATGTGGTTTTATTGCATTAAACATTGTTAACTCATCATCGACTGTTTGTTCGAATAAAAATTTATTTGTGCCGGAAATTTTTTGAAGACTTAGCTTACCGTCATTTTTATTATCGATGTTGTAGTAAAAAATACTTAAATGTTGAGTTAAAAAGCTTCTTCTTATTAAAAGCCACAGTTCTCGAAAAAATTCGTTTCGTGATTGGCCATATAATTTTTGAAGCTTATCACTTAAGTTAAAAATATTTTCAATAGATTTAGTTATATGACGAAGGGACTGGTGGTTACTGTGCTCTTTTATCTTTGTGATAATATCCTCATAGTCCATATCATGAGATAAAGGGAGGTTCTCTTTTGAAGAGATAAATACAGGTTCACCAAAATCATAAGCCGGTTCGTCTCCCTCATAAACAACGCCAAAAAGATCCTTTGTTTGGACAGAGCTTTCTTCGCAGGTTTCTTCATCAACATTAATTTGAATAGAGGTGGTAGTCTCAACTTTGTTATTATGTAAGGTCGCTATAGTAAGTTGATTGTTTTTGTCAACAAAGCCCAGGTTTAGCTCCATCTTTTATCTCTCCTAAAAATTCTTTGGTTATAATATCAGTAATGATAAATACTAGTCGATTAATTTTTGCCTTAAGTTTTCTTACTTGCTTTTCCTTCAGTCGATTCATTAACGCTCAAAGCGAAAGATTCATCAGAGAGGCTCTACAAGGAAAACTGACACAAAAAAAAGAAGAAAATATCTCTTTGAAGTCAAAAATTCATGCTAGTAGTGACTTTTTTAAAATTGACCTAAATTTTGATAGTTTCAAGGACGGTATTTTATTTAAAGCGGGAGATCATTCTCAAGAAATATTAATTTATAACGCCAAAAAAGAGATGATAAAATCTTTTGAGATGCCTTATGTCGGATTTCGCTCGAGTTTATTAAAGTACACCTTAAATAAGCTTGGTAGCGGAATTTACTTAGTTGTACTTTATTATTCAGAGGGAAGAGTAAGTTATCTAGATAAAAGCTCGAGAGTCAAGACGTACCTTTTAACAATTAGAAAAGATGTTTCAAGAGAAAATTTATTTTTCCAATCAGGACCAGTTTTAATGGAAGAATTTATATCCAAGCGTCACGGACATCTATTAAAAAGGAGTCTCGATATTGTTGATCTAGATGGTAATGGTATAAAGGACCTTGTGGTAGAAACTTCTTTAGGTGTGAAGACCGTTTACGTTCTGGGCGAAAGTCTAAAATGGATAAGATTTTAAGATGCTTTTTTGATCTTGTCATCTTGATTAGAGTTGGTTGACTCTTTAGTGAAATCAACTTCAAGAATTTCGGCTGAAATAGAATTATTTTCATCGACCTCTTGAAATTCATTATTTTCATCTCTTATAAATATCCAGGCAAACAAAGGTATAGAAAGTGCAAATAGCATGAGAAATGTAGGTGCTAGGTTGGATTCGGTTTTTGGTTCAAGTTTTCGTTTTATATTAGGAACGCCAGAACCTTTAAAACCTATCTTTGATAACTCAACAGACCTGCCATTAATGTAAATAAATTCTTTGGGGTTTTTACCATCCAATGACCTTGCCTTAAAGCCCGGATCAACTGCGGGAGATCGAGCAAAAGAGTTAAAGGAAACAAAGAGTATACCTAGTAATAATAACTTCATAACTTCCTATTCGGTTGGAATATTAGAAATATTTAGATTCATTTCATTGCAGGATCCAATTAGGTCACCTTTTACCATTTTTATCCAAATATTCTCACCAGATAGGGGCTCACTCGAAAATAGAAGGTGGTTTATTTTTCCGTCTGTCGCAGGAGCCTCACAAAATGGTGCGAAACTGTCACACGTATCCCTGTCGGGGCATTCATTTTTGTAAGTAGAATAAAAAAGGTCTTTTCCACCGTTGAATGCGATTAAATTGTCCCCGTTGGTTAGTATAAATGTTAAAAAGCTTTCTTCAGGAGGGGAGTCATTTTTACTAAGATCTCCAATAATTTTAATGATTTCTTCTATAGCATTTTGGCATGCTTTTTTTATGGCATAAAAGTCTACAGATAAACTGAACAAATCTAATTCTTTTTCGAGTTCAGAAAGAATGATGTAAAAAATAATTTCACTGTCTGTAGTCCCAAGAATGTAAGGTTTGAAAGTGTTAGATATTAACTGATGGAGTGATGGCTTTTTTTCTTCAAAGTTTTTAATATTTCCATTGTGCGCAAATACCCAGTTACCAAATTGGAACGGATGGGTGTTTAATGGAGAGACGTTCCCAATCGTTGATTTTCTAATGTGTGCAAGGACAGTATGAGAAGAAACAACTCCACTAACTTTTTTAAAAATGTCACAGTCCATAGCAGGCTTGTCTGCTTTGATTATATGAGGTGAGCTTCCTATGTAGTAGCATACACCCCAACCATCTGGGTGATCAACGCTTTGAATACCAAGAGCATTCTCAGCGTGCAATAAACTAGAGTGAACTTTACTTTTAATAATCGATTTAAAACCAAATAGCCTACACATACACTTTAATCGGTTATTTATAGGCTCAACTGAAAATTAATTTGTCTAGATTCTCATGTTCTTCATAATGGGAAAGAAGTTCCTCTTCAAGTTGCTCAAGTTTTTCATTTATCTTTCTGTAAAATGTGGCTTGTTCCTCATCCATTTGAGCAAAGTTAAATGTATCAAGTCTTTGCTGAAGGACTTCTATTTTCTTCTCTGTACTTGCTATTATCTCGGTGAGGTTCGTGAACCTTTGTTTATCCTTGTTGGTTGCCTTACTTTTTTCCTCTTTAATAATTTCTTCCCTAGACGACGACTTTTCTTTAGCTTCCTCTTTAAGAAGTTGTTTTTCAAGCTCCAAAATATCTAGGTATTGCTCAGCCTGGGAATAGCCCCCATTGAATTGCTCAATTAACTTATTGCTTATTGCCCAAATTTTATTTGTTACTGCACTTAAGAAAGCTCTGTCATGGCTCACAATGATAACAGCGCCATTATAATCTGAAAGTTCTGCCTCTAAAACTTGAATAGTTTCCAGGTCAAGATCATTTGTTGGCTCGTCAAAAATCCATATATCTGCGGGAGTGAGTAGATTTTTTGCTAGTTGAATCCTATTTCTTTCCCCTCCTGAAAAAGTTTTTAAAGGACGATATAAATCTTCTCCGGTGAACATAAACTTTTTTATATAACCGGCAACGTGCATCTTTCTGCCATTTATTAATGTGACGGAATCGGTGCCTTCACCTAAGTAATCATAGGGAGAATCCTCTGGGGGAAGTTCATCTCTTGTTTGTTGAAAATGACCGACAACGAGTTCCTCGGCTCTTTTTATTTTGCCAGAAGTAAGTTGAAGCTCATCGGTCAGAATTTTTATTAGTGTTGTTTTACCAGACCCATTTGGCCCAAGAATTCCGATTTTGTTTTTATTTTGAATTGTTAAGTTAAGATCTCCAAATTGAGAGTCAAGGGCAGAGGGGTACTTGAAAGAGCCCTTTATTATCTGTGCCAAAACCTTAGTTTTTCTTTGACTCGATTCAAGATTGAAGTCGAGGTTTTTTTTGGCTTGATCTTTAATAGTTGTTACTTTTTGCTTGAGCTCAAGGTAACCTTCAACTCTTTTTTTAGATCTAGTGCCTCGTGCCTTGATGCCTTGATTCATCCAATCCTGCTCTCGACGGAGTCTGTTTTTTAGCCTTCCAAGGAGTCTTTTTCTCGCTTCCTCCTCTTGGCTCAAATATTCCAAGTATTGAGTATAGCTACCAGAAAAACTTTCAATCTTTGTATTTTTAATTTGAAGAATTTTATTTGTTACCTTGGATAGTAAGTACCTGTCATGGCTTATGATAACGAAAGCATTCGTGCAATTAAGAAGCTCCTGCTCTAACTTTGTAATAGTTTCTAGGTCTAGGTGGTTGGTCGGTTCGTCCCAAAGTATTAGATCTTTCTTACTACTTAAGCCGAGGGATAATAAAATTTTTCTTTTTTCCCCGCCGCTAAATTTTTGTATGGGAGCTTCGAGGTTTCGAAGGTTAAAGAACTTTAGATATGAATTATATTTTTTTTGGTGCTCCCAAATTTCCTTTCTTTCAAACTCCTCAATTAGATCTTTTTGTCTAGAAATAAGAACTTGTTGTTCTTTCTCGTTAGTTGACTCGTTGATCTGTTTAGTTACTTTATCTAGTTCTTCTTTAAGTGATTTGTATTCGTTAAAGAAAAAATAAAAATATTCCTCTGCGAGAATATTTTCTTTTGGAGTTGGAAGTTCTTGCGGTATTTGAAGAACATTGAACTTGGTATTCGATTTTACAAATTCACAAGCTGGATCTGTTTGGTCAGGGTGTAGTTTAAGGTCTAAAAGATTCATTAAGCATGACTTACCTTTACCATTTAAGCCAAGTAATCCAATTTTTTCCCCGGAGCTTATAACAAAGTCAGCATTTTTAAATATGACCTTTTCTCCGAAGGACAAAGAGAGGTTTTTGATATTGCAGATAATTTCACTCATTTATGCTCTTTTGCTTTTTTAGATTTAATTAACATCAAGTTCATTTATTTTGTATAATTAAAAGCAGGAGATAACAAAAATGACTTCCACTCTAAAAGAATTTTTCCTCAGTGATAGGCTTAATAGGGCTCTTATATTAGTTTTTATTGCCATTTTCTCGATCAATATATTGTTTTTGGGCTTAGATTACCTTAATCTTATTGAGGATAATTTTTTTTTATATGGTTGGTTTAACGTCAACCTTGAGTACAATCCGCCCGCGATTTTTAATGGACTACTGTTTTTGGTAGCTCCTGTACGGTTATTTCAACTTTTATCTGTAAAGGAATGGAGGCTTGTTGATAAGTGGGGATGGGTTATCATTGGACTAGTCTTTATTTTTTTGGGTTTAGATGAGGTTTTTCAAATTCATGAAAATCAGCCAAAAAATTGGAACCTAGAAGCCAGTAATTGGTTTAAATATTATCTAATTGGCCTGGGGTTTATAAGTTTACCCTGTATTCCACTTTTTTTGGGGTTACCCAACGTAATAAAAATACTGCTCACCGTATCGGGGGTTGTTTTTATATCTGGTGCAGTCGGTATTGAGTCTATTTCAATATATTTTTCCTCAAATCAAATGTGGAAGTCATATATTATATCCACCGTGGTTGAAGAGTTTATGGAGATGCTAGGCTTAATAATTTTTTCTTGTAGTTTGGTTAAGCTAAAAAAGATGAAAGATTGTTAGAAGAGTGGCGCAACCGGGAGGATTCGAACCTCCGACCGTCCGCTTAGAAGGCGGATGCTCTATCCAGCTGAGCTACGGTTGCATCATTCGGAAATTAGAGGGAAGATAGAATCATCCGGATATTCTGTCAAGATGATTGACTGAGATTGGAGGGTTTTATTAATGATTCAAACAGTTTATGTAAAAAATATAGAAGAGTTAGCTAGTGAAGTAAAAAAGTCAGACCCTGTCTTTTTTACTGGTGCTAAGACTTCAACTGTCATCCCTTACACCAAGGAAGAGGTTTTGGTCGAGTTGGGTGCGAAGAGAATCATAGACCTCTCTCGACTTGAGAAAAAAATCGAGCAAATTGGACAGAGCGGAGAGATTTATCTTCGAGTTTCAGGCGCTGTAACATGGGCTGATCTAAGAGAATACTGCAAATCAAATAACTTTTTAATGCTCACATCCCCAACAGAGGAAAATGCGTTGGTGTTATCAGGCTTGGCAACAAGTGCAACAGGGGAGAGGTCCTTTGGGTTTGGTACTTTAAGAGACCAAGTGCTCGCTTTGAAGTATCTCAATGGAGAGGGGGAATTGCATAGGCTTCATTCGAAATCTCACATCGGAGAACTAGTAGGTGATGTGGATCAGTCACTATTGAATAGGTATCAAGAGCAATTTAATAAATCTTTTAGAGGATTTAAAAATGGCCCGTATCCAAGACTTCAAAGTGAAACAGATCTGCTTATAGGAACGGAGGGCCAACTAGGGGTCATTGTGCAGGCTGATTTACTGGTCAAGCCGCGATTTACAAGCAGCTTTATTTTTATAGAGCTCCCTCGATGGGAGGAGGATGATCAAGTTCATATTGAGCTAATGAATTGGGCTCAAGACAAAAGGTCTAAAATTGTCTCTTTTGAGTTGATCGATTCAAATTCACTAAAAGTTTTACCAAAAGATGAGATGCCTATTAGCTCCATAGAATCAGACTTATTATTTCTAGAAGTTGATGAGCAAAATGTAGAAAGTCTTTTTGAAGAAATTATACAATCTGTGAGAGGAGTAGTGACGGAAAAAGTTTTTTTAATGGATGAAACAAAGTGTCATCAGTTAAGGATGGCCATTCCAAGATATACATTTGAGAGAAACTCTCAAATGGGAGTTCTTAAAAAAGGAACGGATGTCCAGGTCTCCTCTAGAAAATTTAAAGAATTACTGGCTTTATACAGGGAGTTTTCAAAAAAAGGGATAGACTACAATTTATTTGGGCATTTTGGAGATTGCCACCTTCACTTTAATTTTTTTCCAAATCCTGATCAACAAGATTTTTGCGACAGTCTTTTTGATGAGTTTTATAAAGAGATAAAAAAAATTAATGGGTCACCCTTCGCAGAGCATGGTATTGGATTATTTAAGCAAAAATTTATAAAACAATTCTATGGCGAAAGTCAGATCAATATGTTTAAGAGTCTTAAGAAAAGGTATGACCCTGAAAACAAATTTTTTCCAGGTGGCTTCATGTCGATAAGGTTATAAAACTTATGCGTGCAACAGTATTTAAATCTCACCAGCGAACATTTGATTGTTACCTTGAGGGTCAAAAAAAAATAGTTCAGGCGACGGCCAAAGGAAACCTTTTAAAAGGTGATGACACCATTGTCGTGGGTGATGATGTTGAGGTTTCACAAGAAGCCAATGAAGAGTTTTTCATTACCAGTGTTCATGAAAGAAGATCCGTCATTTTTAGACAAATCCAACGAGAGAATAGAAAAAAAATAACTGCAGCGAATGTTGATTTATTAGTCGTTTTGATGTCTGCGTCCAAGCCAAAATATAAAAGGGGAATGCTTGACCGGTTTCTTTTAAGAGCAGCTGAATGGGAGATCCCCGCTGTTGTTGTTTTTAATAAAATGGATTCTTATAAGGAGAAAGACTTTGATATTAAGTTTGAATCTGATCGCCTAAGTAACTTAGGCGTAAAATGCTTCGAGATCTCGGCAAAGGACTCAGGTCATGAATTAAAATACTTATCCAACAGTCGAGATGATTTACTCGAGGTCCTACGAGAGAAAAACTCGATCTTTCTAGGACAATCCGGAGTAGGGAAAAGCACTTTAATCTCAAGTCTTTCTGGTGGTGAGGTAGATTTAAAAACAAAACAAATTGGTAAAGCAGGTAAAGGAATGCATACCACTACCTGGAGTGAGATGATCGATCTTGGAGATTTTAAAATGATCGATAGTCCAGGGATAAGGTCATTTTCCATAGAGGACCTTCTAGAAGAAGATTTTAAGTTTTTATTTCCTGATCTCGTTGATTTATTTCCTAAATGTGAGTTTTTTGATTGCACTCATGAAGCTGATTCTAAGGGATGTTATTTCAGTGACTTAGAGGAGGGGCGAGAGAAAAAGCTCATCCTTTCCCGCCTTGAAGCATACAAAAAATTATTGGATGAAGTCTCAGCTACACCTGACTGGAAAAAAGCTTCCCCTCAGAAATAAACAAAATACTTTTATGGTAAAATAAAGGCTCTTTTATGCCGATGGATTGGCATAACATACATCAGGAAGAGCTAAATGAGCGAAAAGACCAAAGTTTTAAATTTCACCAAAAAAAGACAAGAAAACATCGAGGAAAAAAGAAGAAACTTTGAAAGGGTGTTTTTTCAAAACTTTCTTGGTGCATACGCCACAGTTGAGCAGTCTGGTGTCATAAAGCCAGTAGATATTTTAGATATTTCTAAAGACGGTCTGCTATTTCAATCTCAAAGCTCTACAAGAGGTCCTGGGCTTGCTGTTCATGACGAGGTGACTCTGAGGCTTTATTTCACAAAACAAAGTTATATTCCTGTTATTTTAAAAATTGTTAGAACCAAAAATAAGCTTATTCATGG
>DCQT01000093.1:0-3207 GCA_002323535.1 Bacteriovoracaceae bacterium UBA1511 | reverse complement strand
TCTCACTTCATTGACTTCGTCTATAGCTTCGCAGAGCATTCGAGTATGGACAGAGGGGATACAAAGGTCTTTTTCCTCTAATCAACTTTAAATAAAGATTCCTCTATGGTACCCAAACCCCATTCGTTGAGTTTGGAGTTTTTTGGTGAAAATAGCAATTTTTGGCAACAATCAAGCGGCAATTAGTCTTGCTGCAAATTTTAAAGAAATTGACGCTCAGGTAACTGTTTTTAGTAGTAGTGATCTTCAAGCCCAGGAAATTGAAGTTCGGCAGTGCCAGGTCACTCAAGTTTCTAAACTAAATCTTGTTCAAGGGGAGACTGTTTCTGGTCGGTCTCGAATTTGCGACCTTTTTCGCGTCACATTTGAGATGAATACAGCTCAAAACCTTGAGGAGCAAAAGAAAGATAATCCCAGCGTTTTTGAAAATTTATCTCAAAGTATGATTGCCACTTTGCAGGGAAAAATAGAGATGGCCGAAGACTTCGATCTCGTTATTGATCTTCGTCCCTCAACAGTTTTGAGTCCAATTGGGAAAAGCAATGCTTATGCTTTAAATGAGAGAATTTACTCCTCCCATGAAAATTTTATTCCTAATATTTCTGACATAGAGATAGATGGAGACTGTTTTATTTATGGTTGGGGAAATTCACTAGCTAAAACAATTATTGAGAGCTCGAAAAAAAATATCAAAAATGTATTTATCTTTTATCCTAAAGGAAAAACTAGAGATGATTTACTTGATAGCATCTCAAAAGTTTATCTCTCTGATTTAACAAAAATATTTCAAGGACTAGACAAAGAGCTAGAGGAAAATAAAAAAACTCACGAAAATGCACTTTCTAAGTGGAATTCTTATGAGGAGTATGAGCGAGTAAAATACCCAAAGCCGGAGCTAAAGCCACTAAGTTTCCAAGAATTCTCTGATATGGGTGTTGTCTCCATTGATAGATTGGAGGAACATAATAAATTCTTTATTACCTATGAGCCTTACAGCAAGTTTGATCAAAGTGCCGCCACAGATGTAAAAACTCTAGGAGCAAAGTATATTATTAATGCTCAAAATAAACTTATTGATGAGCAAATCTATCGTTTTTTAGATAAGAGTGAAGATGGATTATTTAAGATCGGTGAAGTTGAAAATTACGAAATAGAGGAGCTCTTTGAGTCTCTCTTTAACGAAATAAAAAAATATTTTAGTAAAAACTAAAAAGGAGAAAATATGTTTGGAATGGGTGATAAGTTTAAAAAGTCTACGCACAAGGAAGATCTTGATAGAGCTACAGCAGTGTTTAAAACCTCCGTGGGAGAGTTCTCCATTGAGTTATTTGCAAAAGAATGTCCAGAGACTGTTTGGAATTTTATTAACCTTGCAGAAGGAAGACAAGAAACAACAAAAGAAGGCCCTTTTTATAATGGGTTAATTTTCCATAGAGTTATTGATAACTTTATGATCCAAGGTGGTTGTCCTGATTCGAGAGGAACTGGTGGCCCAGGTTATAGATTTGAAGATGAGTGTAATAGTGAATTAAAGCATGACAATGAAGGCGTTCTCTCTATGGCCAATGCTGGCCCTGGAACAAATGGTTCTCAGTTTTTCATCACTTTAGTTCCTACTCCACACCTAGACGGAAGACATACTGTCTTTGGAAAAATTGTTGAGGGAATGGACGTTGTTAAAAAAATCGGCCAAACACCAACAGGAATGATGGATCGTCCCGTTGAGGATATTGTTATTGAGTCAGTAACAATAAACAGATAATTTATTCAAAAGGGGAGAGGGTAACTTCACTGACCATCAATTGAATGTACTCTTTCCCCTTCCATCTATTAATTCCGATTGAGCAATAAACACAAAGTTCATTTGATTTAATATTTTGCTGCTCAAAAATAAACTCGGGATCATGAACTCCATTTTTACCAATGTAGTTAAAAGAAATTCCTTTTAAAAATACTTTATTTCCAGAATTAGATTCAAAGTTCCATCTGACATGAAGGTCTTTTAAAATATCAAAGGATTTCAGGATTAGACCTTTAATTCGAAAAATGGGTACTTCATTACCAATACTAAATGGGCCTAGCTTTTCAAGCCATTTTACAAAGCTTGGAATAACTTCCTCTGGAGACAAGTCAATATCAACTCTTCGTTGATTCTTTCTAATAATTTCTGGAACATTTGATAGCCTTGCTTCAAGACTTTCAAATAACTTTGAAAAGTTCTCTTTTGGCATAGAGAGTCCTGCCGCCGCTTTATGTCCACCAAATTTAATAAATAAATCTTTACACTCGTTAAGACATTCAAAAATATTTAAAGTACCCGCAGAGCGAATACTTGCTTTAATAATTCCCTTATCACTCGCGTCAGTAAAAACAAGTGATGGAACTTTGTAAGCATCGACAAGTTTAGAAGCGACAATTCCAATGACTCCCTCGTGCCAATGGGGCTGATAAACCATTGTGAATTTTAATTCAGAGTCGAGAGTTTTTGTTAACTTTTCAACTTCGATAATGGCTTCGTCAAAAACTTCTTTTTGGATGAATTTTCGTTCGTTATTTGAGATTTCAAGTTGCGAGTAATAACCAAAAGCCTCGCTAATATCATCTGAAATTAGAAGCTTTAGTGCGATTTCGGGATGCTCAAGTCTTCCTTTTGAGTTAATCATTGGCCCAACAGTAAAACCAATTTTATCCCCTGGAATTGTTCCTGTTCTTCTTTCTTCTGGAGGAAAAAATGTTTTAATTCCTTCAAAGGTTGTTTGGGGAATTTGTTTTAACCCATGTCGACAAAGCTTTAAATTCATCGAATTAAGTTTTGCTAAATCACAGATCGTTCCGATCGCGACAAATTGTAAAAGTGGATACAGCGAAGGAACAGAGATAGATTGTTTCTCCAGGTCTATCTTTAGTTGCCAGCACAAACAAAACGCAACTGTAACTCCGGCTAAGGCAGTTAAAGGGGAGCTTAAATCTTCATCTCTTCTATTTGGGTTAATAACAGCAAACGCATTAGGCATTTCATCTCTTGCGTCTTTATGGTGATCAGTAATTATTAAATCAAGCCCTTGCTCTTTGGCATAATCGGCTGTTTCGTTATTAGTGATGCCGCAATCAACCGTCATTAAGACTTTAATATTTTCTTCGATTGCTTGATCTATTGTGGGTGGATGAATTCCATAGCCCTCCACAAAACGACTTGGTTGAATGCAT
>DCQT01000121.1:12715-13775 GCA_002323535.1 Bacteriovoracaceae bacterium UBA1511 | reverse complement strand
GGGTATTTTAGTCGCCTTTTTTGTTAACTTTTTAACGTCAAAATTTCTTGTTTTTCAAAAAGAAAAAACTAGTTAAACCTTTTTCAAGATACAATAAGCATTGCGCTCCCAGTACTTGCCCAAGAAAAAAAGTGCCTTCAATTTACCAAGCGTGTTTAAAAAATTATTTTGATGAGCATTTATATTACAGTAGCTTATTTCGAGATTATTAGCCTCAACCGCTTTAAAAAAACGCTCCAGAGTAATCTTATTTAGATAGCTATCGATACATTCAATTTTCTTTTTCATCACTTTTTTCTTTGTACCCATTGAGGAGTTATTAAAAAGATTTTTCAAGACTTCATCAGGTAAAAGAAGATGAAGCCACGGAAGAGAGAAGCCAAGCGCTGCTTGAAGAATCTTGTGATCACCAAAAGGGCTATTCCATAATGGGCCAAACCCAATAACCAAAGAGCCTCCTGTCTTTAACACTCTTTGCAGGTGAAAAAATACTTCCTCAAAATCATGACAATGTTCGAAAGCATCTTTAGTGAAAATATAATCAAAGTATTCTGAACTAAGTGATTGTAGCGGTTTTGATGTAAAGGAAACTTTATGACTTTTGGCACTTTTTGGAATTTTCTCTCTGGCAAAATTTAATATCACCTCATCATTATCAACGCCGATAACCTCTGACGCTCCCTTATCAAGTAAGTTCAATGACAAAAGACCTTGCCCACAACCAAAGTCCATTACTTTTTTGTTTCGAACCGATGGAACATACTCAAAGCGCTTAAAATAATTCAATAAGCTCTTTGAATCTCTTAGTCTCAGACTATCTAAATACCTGTATATCTTTTCGGTATTACTCACGCTGTATTATCGAAACAAAGTTGATTTAAATTTAGCCCTCTCTTACGAGTATTGACCAAAGGTTAAAACCACTAGCCCCAGGTTATTCATAGAGTCATAAAAAAGAAAATGACTTACCTAGATAAAAAAAAGCCTCCAAAAATGGAGGCTTGATTAAAAAAATTTGGTTGCGGGGGCTGGATTCGAACCAACGACCTTCGGGTTATGA
>DCQT01000121.1:0-12372 GCA_002323535.1 Bacteriovoracaceae bacterium UBA1511 | reverse complement strand
CCAGACTGCTCCACCCCGCGTTGAAAGCCTAAACTAATATTATTGGTTCTATCTGTCTAGCCCTAAATCAATATTTTCTAAATTATTTGCCACATTCTCCGATAAAAAATCGTCACAAAAAATGGAGCAAAGCTACCTATGTTACCTATATTTAAAACTTCAAATACAAAAAATATAACTATTGACCTTGATACTGAAGGAATGCCTCCTGAAAAAGTAAGACTAATCAAAACAACGGTGGCAGAACTAACAAAGACTCTGTCTGCAGAGAATGAAAAGTCATTTTTCAATCACTCAGCTGAGTTTATGAGACTATGCGCTTGCATCATTCAAAAGTCACAATTTGTTCAAGAGCAAGAAGCGCTGAGCTCAATACCATTTAACGAACAAGCAATTGAGTATTCAATTGACGTACTTCAAGAGCACTTAGAAAAGCAGAAAGTTGTTCATTACGACAACTGATCGCTAATCGCTGGCTCCTTAACGACAGTCTTTTTATTTCCTTGTTTTTTGTAAACGCCGGTGCCTGTCTTTTTCATCGTCTCAATTGTTGTGTAGTAGCTCTCTTTTCTTAAGTGATGGAATTCTTCACTCTCTGCAGCTTTACCTCTTCTAAAAGTCTCTCTTGGTGCCTTTATCGACTTTTTTGAAGATCTATACCCGTCTTTTGAAAAGATCGCTTTGAGAAGTTGCCTTTTATTTAAAACACGAATTTTGCCTGGAGCAACGCCATCACAAGTTAGCCCACCAATCGCTACTCGCTTAAGTTTATCCACGGTTAAGCCAAACGCTTCACATATTTTTCTAATCTCACGATTTTTCCCTTCTGAGAGTTTAAACTCAAGCCAGGTTTTATTTTGAAGAAAGCCAACGATCCTAACAATGTCAGGCTTTAAGAAAACTCCATCAACTTCTACGCCTTTTTTCATTTTCTTAATTAGATTCTCTGTTACTTGGCCAAATACTTTTACTTCGTATGTTTTTACAATGCCCTTTGATGGGTGAATAACTTCTTGAGCAAAGTCTCCATCATTAGTTAAAAGTAAAACTCCCTCTGAAAGGTAGTCCAGTCTGCCAACAGGGTAGATTCTCTCACTGATAATTTGGCAGTAATCCATCACTGTTTTTCGCCCTTCAGGGTCACTTACAGTGGTAACACAGCCTCTTGGCTTATTCATTAAAACGTATATTTTGTTAACAATTGCGTGATCAATATATTGCCCACTAACTTGAACTGTATCCTGAGCTGGATTAACTTTAACTCCCATTTCTAGGACTATTTTTTCATTAACTTTGACCTTACCTTGAGAAATAAGCTCTTCTGCTTTTCTTCTAGAAGTAACTCCACAATCGGCAATATATTTTTGTAAACGTACTGAATTAGACATGATCAACCTCCCGGCAGTTCTTGAATTGAGATGTTGTGGAGGTATTAAATCTTTTACAGATCTATGTCAAAAGAAGAAAAAAACTTACAGACTTAACCCCTACTCTTTTGGGAATAAGTCATCGAAATTACTTTCATCAAGCGTCTTCATCAGCTCTTTTTCATAGTCTTCAGGGTTTTTTGATTCTTTAGTCTCTTTAAGCTCCTCTGAAGAGTTTTGCTGATTTAGCTTAAAATTCTCAAACGCCTCATCTAGTGCAGCTTCAATTTCTTCCTCTTCAAGGGCTGAGGTTTCAAGGTCATGGTCACCCCCACATTCGCCTTCGATTTCAGTTTCAGCTTCACCGTCACCTTGAGCATCGATAGGCAAACCCGTATCCAAATCAATCATCTCAAATTCATCCTCCTCTTCTTCTGGAGCATTGTGAATTTCAGATAAGAGGTCACTAACAACAATTGCCAGTCCACCAGGATTAACGACATTGGATCCAGAGGCTTCTCTCATTTGCTTTTCAAGTAACGTTTTTTCCACATAAGACTCTAAAAGCTCAAATGGATTTTTAACTTTCTCCCCTTCAACCTTAGGCTTGATTGTTAACTCTTCAGTAAACCCTGTAGAAGTTTGAATGCTTCTAATTTGAGAAGCCAATTTATCAATCTCATCAACTTCATCAAAAATGAACTTCGTTTGATCCCCATTTCTAATGTCAGAGAGATCTTTCATCGTAATTTTTTGAGACTCAACAATTTCATCTAGCTCATATTCTGGCGGTAGAGCTGACAAGTCAGAAAGGTTAAACACATCTAAGAATTCTGGAGTCGTACTATAAATTGTAGGACGGCCTATGTCATCACTTCGCCCACTAATTTTGACTAACCTCTTATCAATCAATGTTCTAATTAAATGACTTGAATCAACACCTCTAATTTTTTCTACATCAAATTTTGTCACAGGCTGTCGATATGCAATGATCGCCAAAACCTCAAGAGCAGATTGAGTAAGTTGAAGCCCTTGAATTTTAAATAAATCTTGAACGAACTTTGAGTAAATTGGTTTTGTTCTAAATTGAAAACCTTCCGCCACTTCAACTAGCCTTATCCCGTGACGTTTACTTTCGTAATCGCTTTGAAGCTTTGAGATTGCTTCATAAAGGAGCTTTAGCGGAATATCTTCATGAATCAATTTTTTAATCTTTTTAATTTCGACTGGCTTATCACTCATGAAAACAATAGTCTCAACGGCACCACACAAGGTTTCTTCATCTAAGCCTGTATCTTCCCTCCATGCGTTTTCTCTATTTTCATTTTCTATTTGATCAAAAATAGTAGGGTTTATTTCTGGTTGAATTAAATTCTCTGCATTGATTTCATCCATGATTCTCATCCCAAGTATTTACTGAAGAGTCTTCGTTGGCTCTTCTACTGTAATATTATTTTCTTCGTTCAGTGATGCCTGCTTTAGCACCGCTTTGTTTTGAAGCACGACCTCGTTGTCATCAACCTCTTCCGTTGAATAATCTGAAAACTCTGTGTCTTCCTGTTCTTTTTTATCGCCATCTTCCTCGTCAAAGCCATCAGCTTCTCGAACATCAAAATTCTCAAGACTTGAAATAACTCGCACGTAAATTTCCGCGTTATCCTCATTTTGGAAAATAGAAATTTTTCCAAGACGTGCAAGCTCTAAAACACTAATGAAGGTGATAATGACATCTATTTTTTGGCCAGTGCTATTTTTCTCTAAAAGTTCTTTGAAAAGAGTCTCATCCCCCTCATTTAAGTAGGACTTAAATTCGATTAATTTTTCTTTAATCGATATTTTATCTTTTTTAACAACAGCGTATTTTCTTTTATTTCGGCTAATGACTTCCATCATCGCTTCGGTAAGTGCACTTAATTCCACTGGCGTTAAAATTGAATCCACAATCGCCTTACGATTTACTTTTGGCTTAGTAAAAACATCACGTCCTCGTTGATCAATTTTCATTAACCTTGAAGACAGCAACTTAATTCTCTCTAATTCCTCGAGGCGTCTAACAAGTTCCGATTGTGATGTGATAGATAAATCACTATTTCCATGAAGCTCTTTTATATTTTTTTCATCTTCTTCGCTAAGACAATCTTTTGACTTTAACAAAATCAATGTGGACGCAAGGTATAGGTAGTCACCCGCAACATTGAAATCAAGTTCTTCTAATTTTGCCAAATATCCAAGATATTGCTGAGTGATTTTTGTGAGATCTAAGTCCCTTATTCTCATCTCTTCTTTTTGAATCAACAAGAGAAGAAGGGCCAAAGGGCCATCGAAATTATCTGACTTTATTTGAATATGATTATTAAGCAAGAGTTACTCCTTTAACTCAACATCGAAACAAATATCCCTACCATTCCCCAACCAATTTTTTGCGCGGGGACTAGCAAATAGGAGAACACATTTGTTGTCCAAAGGACAATGAAAAACAGAAATGAATAGTTTTGTAAGGATTCAAACTTGATTTGGTTTTCATAACTTAGAAAAGTACTCAACATTCTAGATCCATCAAGGGGTGGAAAAGGAATCAGATTAAATACTGCGAGAAATATATTTATATAGATCGACCAAATCAGCATACTTGTGAACTCTTCAAACAAGAAAAAGGTTGGACTGATTTTTGTTCGAAGAATCGCCAAAAAAAGAGCTGAAACAGTCATTAGAACTAGGTTTGCCAATGGACCAGCAAAGCTAACCCAAAAAATGGACCTTCGATAATTTTTAAAATGTCTTGAATCCACTGGCACCGGCTTAGCATAACCGAAGATACCGAGGTTCATCGCTGCTAGAACAAAGGGCAAAATAATTGTACCAAACAAGTCATAATGAGCTGCAGGGTTCAGCGTCAGTCTTCCTCTGGCTTTAGCTGTTGGATCGCCGTAATAATTTGCCACCCATGCATGAGCGAACTCATGAAAGGAAATGGCCATCAAAAACCCCGGAGCCATAATGCTTATTCTTAGAATAAAATCAGTAATAAATTCCATTTTATATTTTTAGCAAAATATCAAGCGAGGAGCAAGGAGACGCTATGCACAAATCCTCATTTCGTTGTAAAATAACTAAATGTCTCTCACAAAAAAAATCAAAAGAGAAAAGGTACAAGTAGTTGTTTTATTCTCTAGGAGTAATTCCTTTGACATCTTACTTCTTCAAACGAATGAAAAACGTGGATCATTTTGGCAAAATGTCACAGGAGGTGTTGATTTTGAAGACGAGAATCAGCTGGCAGCGGCAGCAAGAGAAGTAGAAGAAGAAATCGGAATCAAACCTCTAAAATTATTTGATATTAACCTTGATTTTTTTTTCACTGACAAGTGGGAAACAGATGTATTTGAAAAATCATATCTAGCTTTATTCTCCGAGCACGATAAAAAGCATATTACGCTAGATCCCAAAGAGCACCGTGATTTTAAAATTAAAAGTATTAATAAAATTGAAACATCTGACTATCAATATGAGTCAAACTACAAAGCATTCAGAAAAAGTGTCTCTTTTTTAGAAGAAGAGGGACTCTTGTGAAAAAAACATTTTTTTTAGGCTTTTTAACTATTCTCACTCTAAAAACCATTGCGAACTCAGGTGAAGATAACGTCAATCTTAAAAATCCAATTTTAGATAGTAACATTAATAAAATTATGAGTTTTAATGACGATAGCATTGGGTTTGAAGAGTTCAAAAAATTAAAAAAGTATGATCATTTTAAGAAAAAAAGTATTACAAAAACAAAAAAAAGAAGAAATAAAAAGTTATTTTCAACTGAAGAATTTTTTCTCAGCGCAGGCACAAAGGTAATTTTCAACGATGAGGTTGTGCGCCTACCTAGATCTTTAAAAATCAAAGTTCTATATAATCCAAAATTAGAGATCAATAACGTTATAGATAAAAGTGGTAAAATTGTTTTTCAGGTTAGAACCAAAAATTTAATTCCAGTATACAAATCAGAAGGTATTGAGTTTGGCTCTTTTGACGTGATAGAGGAAGAGAAACAAAACATACCAAATTCAGAGCAATCAAAGATATTTCTCAGATTTGGGTATGGTGGAAGTCTATTCGAGGATTCATTTAACAATCAATTTTTAACTGGTGTTAATGATAAAATATATGCCGGTTGCCTTGAGTTACAATTAGAGGGATTCATTCAGTCCTCTGAAGACCTTCACTTTGGAGTTGGGAGCTATTTGACAACTGGTCAATACGTCAGTGTAGATGAGGGACCAGTCTTCCAAAATCTATCTATTGGGCCTCTTGTAAAGTACTCCTTAACGTCTCTCTTTTTCTTGGGTGCAGGAGTAAGTTATACTGTTGCTCATGATATAACTGTGGACTCCGCAATAAATATTCAAAATGTATTTTTTGAGAAATTTATCAATCTTGAAATTTTGGATAAAAAAAATGTTGATTATTGGGCATTTGGGTTGAAGTTTAAATTCATTGACCACAAGGTTAAGTTTCAGGAACAAAATAATAGTTTTAATAAAAATCAAACATCAATTTCAGTGGGAGCATATGTTTCGAAGGGCATTAGTACTTTTTCTTTTTAACATCAGCATTTCCTTTTCAAATACAAATACTTTAGAAGTGACTGTTTTTTCTGCCCCCATTTTCAAGGCAGCCGATAGGCAGTCAATCGTTATTGAAAGAATCAAAAAGGGATCTAAGGTGCTTTCCGAAAGTGCACTTAAACTCTACACCTCTGAAAACAGTGATGATAAAAATGTTTACCACAAAGTTGTATCTAAAAAAGGAAGCGTTGGTTTTATAAAGCAAATTCACGTTCAGTCAGTGACAAGCGTTGCGAAGAAACTACATCGTTTCGACGAGACTAATTATTCACATCGAATGAATAGGCTCCATGAAGAAAAAGTAAACGGATATAATTCAAAAGTTATTTTTCTTGGAAGTTTTCCTAAAAGTATTGCAACCCCCATGAAGCAAGAAATATCAATCTTAGAGCAAAGCCTCTCATATGGTTTGGGCTACATGTTTTCAAAAAAAATGAAACTGCCCAATGAGAAAAAATATTTTATTGGTGGTGCATTGAGATACTTTTACGATAAAAGTTCATTTTTGGATTCAAATAATGAAAAATTCACCGAGTCATTAGCAGCCTACTCAATTGGACCTACATTCTCTTTTATCACTCAGGACATTTTAGGGTTTAAAAATGAAGCTGTTATAGGGCCGACTCTATCAATAATCGGCTTAAGTACGTCTAAAGATGGAGTAAATTTTAACTACAATAGGCTCACCCCAGGTCTTCATCTTTCCAACTACACCGGTATTGAAAATATTTTACCAAATATCGATTTCCTAGTTGGGCTGAGTTTCGATATAAACTTTCTCAAGCTGAACAAAACTAACTCCTCACAAACTCATACAATTAGTAATGAAATAACCATCGAGAACCCATATTCAATACAAGCATCCGTCCTGTTAGGGTTTCAATTTAATCAATAAAAAATAGCTAGAGAATTAATTTCCTCATCAAATTTTTAAATAAAGCATCAAAAGTTTTTTTACGAAAGGACATTATCATTACTTGTTTGTAAACTAGGAGGGTTTATGTCTCAAGAAAATATCCCATCAATCAAAAAAGGTGAAACAGAAGTACTTTTTCAAAAGCTTGGTGGAAAATGGTACGTTTTCTCTCAAATTGAAGAAGAGTTTATTTACTCTCCACTTCCAAAGGGAATTGACCCAAGATCCACAAGACTTGAGTTGTTTAATATTATCGAAGAGCACATCAACAGAGTTGCTGGATACTATAAAGAGACGGCCTAATGGGAGCACCAAAATATAACGAAAAACCTCAAACAAATTCTCGAGGTGAAGCCTCTGATAGAGAGGAAGTCGAAGAAATCAGTGGAAAAATCAATAACCTGATGAAAGACCCAGAAAAATTTAAAAAAGCGATGAAGATTATTGAGCAAATGATCAACGAAGGTTCTGAGAAGTAATTTCGTTAACCAACTGATTTAACTAGATAAAAATTGAACATTTTACCGAGTAATTTACTTTTTGGATGCGCATTTTTGGGTATCGTGCTAACTAATGGTTTTTATATAAAAGCCGGAGTAATTACTCGTGTACCAACTTTATGATTTAGTAAACCTTCACGATGAACTATTTAGAGAAGAAATAAAAAAACGATTAGCCAAAATTGTCGACACCAACGCTTTTATCGAGGGCGAGTACAATACAAAATTTGAGGCTGAGTTTGCAGAGATGCAAGGGGCAAATTTTTGTCGCCTTGTTGCCAACGGAACCGACGCTATTGAAATCGCCTTAAAAGCCTATGAAATTGGAAGTGGTGACCTTGTTGCAATCCCAGGGATCACTTTTTACGCAACTGCCGAAGCTGTTTTTAATATTGGTGCAACTCCTATACTTGTAGATGTGGAGGAAGAGTCCGGGGTTATGTGCCCGAAGTCACTTGAAAGAGTGGTTGCAGATTACGACATCAAAGCAGCTATTCCAGTTCATATTTACGGACTTCCATGTAAGATGGATGAAATTAATCACATATGTCGAAAAAATAATATCGCCATTATTGAAGACGCTGCCCAAGCTTCTGGAACAATCACTCCTTTAGGACCGGCCGGTGCAAACCCCCACAGTGTAGCGACTTTTTCTTTTTACCCAACAAAAAATCTCTCAGCCATGGGAGACGCTGGAGCAATCCTATCTCACGATCCAAATGTTACTAAAAAAATTGAGATTATCAGAAATCATGGGCGTGGTGGCGTTGGCGAAATTGGTCGAAACTCTAGATGCGACCACTTTCAAGCCGCTGTCTTACAACACAAACTAAGCTTTATTGAAGAGCAAAACCAAAGAAGAAAAGAGGTAGCCGCTCTTTACATGAAAAACATCACGAACCCAGAAGTAAAACTTCTTCCAAATAAATTTATCCAAACTAGTTCTTGGCATTTATTTCCAATGAGAGTGAGGAATAACAATGTAGCAAAAGCGCTTGTTACCTATTTAAAACAAAAAGATATCGCTTCTAGTGATATATACTATGCAAAATCAATGGGACTTGAACCAGCTCTTGACGGTGTAAAAGGCGAACGAGAAATAGCAAATTCACTTGCTGGAAAAACTGTTTGTATTCCTATAACACCATTTCTTACTAGTGAGGACGTTTTGAAAATCTCCTCTGCCGTCAACTCTTTTTGCTATGAGATCACTAAAGATGAAACACCTAGACCACAGCTATAAAGAAGACTTTCAGTACAAGCATAAAAATCCTTATCACGATAAGCTCCAAGAGTTTTCAGACTTCGTTTTTCGCGACACTGAGGGAGAAGCACTAAAAGGCAAGTGGCATTCGGACTATTTTAAGAATGAGAAACCACTAACAGTCGAAGTTGGCTGTGGGTATGGTGAGTTTATGCGCTCGTATACTACAGATCATCCACATGAAAACTTTGTTGGTATCGACTACCGATTTAAAAGAAGCTACGCGTTAGCAAAGAACCTCTCAGAACAAGAGGTTAAGAACTTTTGCCTACTTAGAGCAAAGGGAGAAAGACTCGGGTTTACCTTCGGAAAAAATGAAATCTCCAAACTTCTCTACTTTTTTCCTGATCCATGGCCAAAAACAAGGCACCATAAAAATCGCTTATTTCAAGCCCCGTTTATCGAGGATGCATACAACCTATTGAAACCAGGTGGTAAGCTGTTCGTAAAAACTGACCATGACGGCTATGCTGATTGGATGAGTGAACTCATTAACTCGCCTGTGGTGCAAGAGAAATTCAGCCTAGAACTGGAATCTCGAAATCTTCGAGCAGACTACCCGGAGCACTTTTTGGCAAAATATATGACAAAGTTTGAAAAGATTTTTATCTCTCAATCAATCCCAATTAAAGCTTTTGTTCTCGTCTCTAAAAAAGTATAAATTTAGGGTATGTCCCTAGACCAACTCAAACAAGAAATTAAACAACGTCCAATATCTCAGATAATTGGACACTACCTGGCTTTGACAAAAAGAGGGAACCAAACTTTAGCGATCTGCCCCTTTCACGACGACAGTAAACCATCACTTAACGTCAACGACCAGCGAGGAATGTTCATGTGCTTCGCTTGTAACACAGGTGGAGATCACATTACCTTTGTCGAGAAGTATAAAAATATAGAGTTTGTTGAGGCGCTGAAAGAAATATCAAACGTCGTAGGCCTTGATTTTGATAGTTTTCATGGGAAGAAAAAGTTTAACCCTGAGCTTGAAATGGCAATGAGAGTTTTAAAAAAATCGTCACAGATTTACCAAAAACTTTCTGAAGCTTCGATCCCATTTAAAAACTTCAAAGAAAAAAGAAAAATTAAAGATGAAACACTTAAAACTTTTGAATTAGGCTTTGCTCCCTCTGGTAATATACTTTTTCATTACCTAAATTCAATTAAAGACAATACCGAAAAGTCTCTCGCTCTTAAAACCGCCTTAAAATTTCGTTTACTTAAAGAGAACAATCAAAGCGTTTATGATACTTTTAGAGACAGAATAATGTTTCCTATTTGGGATCACTACGGGAAAGTAATCGGCTACACCTCTCGTGCGACCAAGGATAAGCAAATCCCTAAATACCTAAACTCATCTGAGAGCCAAATCTTCAATAAAAAAAACCTTCTCTACCCTTGGCACTTAGCAAAGTCCTCTGCAAGAGAAAAAGACTTTCTAGTCATTTGCGAGGGGAATATGGATGCAATGATGATGCACCAATACGGGTTTACTAACTCCGTTGCAATAATGGGTACTGCATTCAATGAAAATCTAATCACCACTCTGACTAACGTTACAAAGAATATTTATCTGGCCTTGGATAACGACACGGCCGGAAATCAAGCGGGTTCAAGAATCAATGAGATGTTCCTGAAACAAAACATTATTTGTAAAAAAATTGACTTTGGAAACTTCAAAGACCCAGACGAGTTTCTAACTGCCAAGGGCAGCCTGGAGTTTCAAAAAATCATCGATGAGGCTAAACCGTTTATAGATATGGAGCTTGATCAAATTAAATCAGAGAACGCATACGTTAGCACAGATGAAAAAATAGCTACTCTTCAGAGGTCTTTTAAGGCGATATCCCCAATGGGGGCTAGTATTCTTGCTACTGAGAAAGTTCTAGAATTCGCAAGATCTATTGGGATCAAATCATCAGATGAGCAGATTATTGGTGAATTCAAAAACTTCCTAAGCTCAGTGAAGACCGTGAAGTTTACGCCTCCAAAGCCTACACCTGAAAAGCACCAAATGAATAAGACTGAAACACCTGAACAGGAAATAGATAACCCTATAAAAACAAATGATTTTGAAGAACCGGCTAAGTACCCAAAATCTGTTGAAATAATCATTAGAGAGACCATTAAATACCCCCATATTATTGAGCATCAAAAATGGGGCGAAGTACTTGATTTATTATGGATTGATGAGGTAAAAACACTACTTTGCGCACTTGAAAGATTATATTTGGAAATTGATGACAATGAATTTGCAAGTATGGCACTTGATTTGCTCGGAAGAGAAAAGCTTTCTCACTCCCTAAAATCTGTTGTCGGGGCTGCCGTATATAACAGTAAGAGACTTGAGATAAGCCAAAAGGAAACTGAGAAGTTAATCGAGCAATTGATCAAACGACTCAAAAAAGATGGTTTACAGATGAAAAGAGAAAAACTTCTAAACCTAAAACTAAATTTACTCTCAACAGAAGAGAGCCAAGAGGTTTTAGAACAACTCTCTAAGATTCAACAAGAAATAAGGTCACTTTAAATTCAAGAAAAAAAGGATGAATGAATGAATATTGACACATTTATCAAGTCTAAAGAAGTGGAGAAATTGATCCAAAAAGGCAAGGATCAATCCTACTTGTCTCCAGAGGAAATCAATGATGTCCTTCCAGCAAGTATTATTGCAGCTGAAGAAATTGATAAACTCATGGCGGCCATCATAAAAAATCAAATTGAAGTTAAATTTGAGGAAGAAGAAGAGGAAGAAGAAGGTATCAAGTTTGATGGCACTGAAATTATCGAAGAGGCTCTTTCAAAAGAAGAAAAAGCAGAACTAAGATCAGCTTCTACAGACCCAGTAAAACTATACTTAAAAAGAATGGGGTCAGTTGCACTTCTAACAAGAGAAGGTGAAGTTGAGATTGCAAAAGAAATTGAGGAAGGTGAAAAAGAAATCATTCTTTCAAGTCTTGCATCTTCTCACGCACTAAAGGAAATCGTTAAATTAAAAGAGAAGATTGAATCTCAAGAAAACCAAAACGAATTCATCAAAGAATTAGTTCGTGGTCTTGATGATGAATCATCAAATGCTGATATAAAAAAAACAGGTGTACGAATTTTTGAAGTTTGTGATCGCTTAAGAGATCTACTATCTCTAATTGAAGCTGAAGATGGGACGTTAAAGAAGTTTACTGGTGACCAAACAAAAGAGATGGAAGCTATCTCAGAAGTACTTGCTGACCTAACATTCAACAGAAAAATAATTAATAGCTTTGTTGAGCCAGTAAAAAAATACTACCTACAATTTAGAGAGCTTTACGATCAAGAAGACAGAATTTTCAAGTTTCTTGAAGTAACTGATCGTCAAGCTTATAGAAAGCTCCATGACCAAATTATGGAAGACGATGCTTTCAAAAGAAAGTATGCAAAGCACCTTTTCACAACAGATGCAAAGATTGAGCAGTTAATTAGAAATGAAGAGGACGTGCTTCGAAAGTTTAGAAGACTATCTATTGAAGCCGGAATGGACTATGAGGACATTGAAAAAGTTTATCACATCATTTCAAAGGGAGAGGCTAAAGCAGATAAGGCAAAAGCTGAACTTGTTGAGGCAAACCTAAGACTAGTTGTCTCAATTGCTAAAAAATACACTAACAGAGGGCTACAATTCCTGGATCTTATCCAAGAAGGAAATATCGGCCTAATGAAAGCAGTTGATAAATTT
>DCQT01000045.1 GCA_002323535.1 Bacteriovoracaceae bacterium UBA1511 | reverse complement strand
AATAGTGGGGATTTTAGTGGAGGAGACGGCCGGATTCGAACCGGCGACTGTACGGTTTTGCAAACCGTTCCTTTGGACCACTCAGGCACGTCTCCCAAAGAAGTAGTGATAATGATTCTAAACTCTTGAAATGTCAATAATCCTGCGCGGCAAATTATTCTTAAATTCACCAAAATCAGCAGCAAATTGACCAATTTATGAGTGTATAAACAATAGACACCTTAAAAAACTATCAACGCAGAGGGATTAAAACTGTTTCATCTCATGAAGAGGAAATGGCCGTGTGCTTGCTAAAAAGATCCTGAATTGAAATTTTTGAACTTCAAAGGACCCAAAAATGAAAAAAATCCTACTTACTACGATAGCATCTTCATTAATGACAACACCAACTCTTTTTGCTGATGGAGGAAAAGTCATTAAAAATGATACAGAGGTACAAGTAAAATATAACCCCCACGTAGAAAATATGGGATTTGAAATAGCTTCAACTGTTGAAGTAGATAGTGGCGTTGAAGTCAGAAGAGATGAAAGTAAGATATCTTTTAAGCCAACACATATAACATCAAACACTGGACAAGAATCTCAACACAAAATTGAACTTGACCTTCTTGGGACTGTTGAAAAAAAATCATTTACTACCTCTGAACGTGGCTTCCGACCTTTTGTCCACAGAAAGAATTCATTTTTAACATTTTCTGATGATGGAGTTAAAAACTCAGGCTCTTTTATGCTCCTCGATTATGGAACAGGAATTGGTGCTCAAGTTGATATGGGAAAAAACTCCCACCTCTCAGCTCAGGCCGGAATTGGACTAGGGCTAGAAGTGGGAAAGCGTGATGGTATTTTTGATCCAGCGCTATATGCTGGCGCAGAGTTAAATATAAAGGATATTGTCAGAATCGTTGGAGAGGCTGAAATGAGACAAAGTGCATTTTCGACGGGTCATGAAATAACTAAAAGTGCAGAAGCATCTGTAAACCTTACGAATAGTATAAGAATGGGACTTGAGTTCGAGCAAGGTCAAAATACCCTAGCAGATGGTACAAGATATAAATCGTCCTACGGAGGTATAACTCTTGGAGGAACCTGGGGTGGCACTTCTAGATAAAAAACAAATAAAAATCAGGATTAAAATGCGCTAAAAATTAGCGCATTTTATTTCACAAACATTATATAAGAAAAATAATCCATCTAATTTTAACACGTCTAACAACTGATCTTATGCTAGAATTGGAAGGGCATTACATGGATGTGATAAATGAAAAATATAATTTTTTCGCTTCTTATTTATTTTAAAATTTCTACAAATGCGTATGCTTTTTTTGGTCTTTTTGGAAGTTCATCATCAAAAAAGGTAGATTGCCCCCCAAAAACAGTTCAAACAAAAGAATGTCCAGAAGGCTCATCAAGAATTTTAGATGACACCTACCCAACTCAAGCTGTTGTTATCTCTAACGCTCCCTATAATACATCGAACCTTAGCTATCACACTCCCGCAATATTTGTACTAGAAGCAATAAAAGCTTACCGGGGGCAAAAAACCGAAAAAGTTCCTATGTTCATTATCCCTATCAGAAGTAATTCAAGAGTTGATAGAATTAAAGAACTTGTAGAAGAAGGCCTCCTACAGTCGGGCTACCCAATTGAGGAAGTTGATAAGCTTAAGTCACGAATAGTTCAGGCTAAAGTTCTAGGATACACATGGCAACAAGACTATTTTGAAAGTTTTTATGACCTCTCCTCAGGCGCACCAGAAATAAGAAATTTTAAAAGCTATAAGTCTAAGTTTCACATGAGCAGAAAATCGTCCGAGAAAATCAGTAGCGCCCTTTCTGACTCTTCGTGTAATACCCAAATAGGACCCCCTCTACCAGAGGACCCTAGATCCTCTGGCAACGGAGAAATGGGGGGTAACTTAGAAGGCCTTCCAGGTGGAGGGTGTCTATATGGAGATAATCTCGGAGACGGACTGGCACAAAGTATATGCCAAGATAAAAAAGACCATAGTCAAATTTTCACAAGCTGGCTTGAAGTAGGTCACGTCGATGAAATAATTAAAATTACACCAGGAAATAAAAATTCAAATGTTCCACCTGAATGTAATTTTACAATAAATGCAGCAAGCCCTATGAAAGCATTAGAGCTATTAAAAAAAGATCCTAACAAAACTTTAATTGATCCACCTCCCGCTGGAGTTTCAGAGAGACCATATTACGAAAACAGAAAGCAAAAGCTCTGTGGCGTTTACCCAAATATTATAAGAGCGAAAAAAAAACAAAAATCAATCACTCCGAAAGAAACACCAAGGCATGACTCTAAAGGAGTTTTTAACCTCATACTACCTTCCACTTCTCATGCTGGAATGGTGAGACATATTGGAAAACTTCTAAGAGAATGTACTATTGAAAACATAAAAAAAATGACGAACCAAGATTTTATAGATGCAGTTACAAACACGCCTGATCTTTTTGAGCTAAATGAGGTAATAGAAAAAACAATGGAAGAAAATCTAAAGAAAATTACAGATACAATTTCTCGTAGACTCCCACAATGCACACAATTCATTGACGTGATGAGGGTTCCAGATTTTTATTACTCACCTAGTCCCACTTCTAAAATAATTGAACATAACGGAAAGAAAATCTTGGCGAAAAATGGCGACTCTCTGTCATTTTTCCCAAGTCCTACAAATGGAGTTTTTTTAAATGAGACAATGATTTACAGTGATAATGAAGTTTCTGTTTTTAAAAATTACCTAAAAAACCAAATGGAACAAAGAGGAAACCAAGCGAGGTTTATTAGAACCTATGAGTACGCACATATGGGTGAAGGGAACTTACATTGCTCATCTCACACAATTCCATTTTGTAGGCCAAGGAAGTAAATTATGTATTTTTTGAAAACCTTATCAATATTTTTATTTTCGTTTTCATCCTTTGCCGCTGATTATTTTTGCGAGGGAAAACACTCAGTCTCCAAAAAAGACTATATTATTAAACTTCAAGTTAATGAAAAAGCCATTAGTATTAAATCATTTTTTGAAGGTATAGAGGTTCAAGAATGCAAAGGGAGCGCAAGATTTAATTTAAAAAAACAAAACTCTATAGTGAAATCTCATCATATTTATTGGGATATAAAGTGCAGTGAATATCAAAAAAGTAGTCTAATTTTTCACGAAAAGGGTGATCTTAAAATCTACGAGGATCAAACTAAACCGGATTCAGCTTTTTTTCTAAAAAACGAACAACCTATTAATTGCAAGACTATGGTTAATAAATCAAAATTCATTACCGAATTGAGAAAGATTTTAGAATAATTTCAATTATAATATTTAGATTACAAAAAACTTTATTGTGGTGAATATCAGAAAGAAACTTTGTATTATATAATTAATATATTAAAAATAAAAACCTGCACAAAGCAGGTTTTTAAAAAAGTAATAATAAAGATTGGTATTAAGATTTATGCCTCTCTGATGACGTATTTGTCTTTGCCTGCATCAACCATTTCTTTAAGTTCTTTACCTACTTTAAAAAATGGAACCTTTTTAGGTGGAACCTTAACAATTTTTCCAGTTTTAGGGTTTCTCCCCTCATAGGCTTTGTAGTTTCTATTTGCAAAAGAACCAAAGCCTCGTATCTCAATTCTTTCATCGTTATAAAGAGCATGAATCATAGATTCAAATGCGATATTGATTATATGTTCCGCTTGCTTGTGATTTAAATTACCTTGTTTTTCCATTGCGGCTATCAAATCTGCTTTAGTCATTACTTTCTCCTGATCTAAATATTTCAGATATTTATCTATCGGAAACATTTATAAATACCTTTAATCAGGCAGTGAGAATTTTTTAAGGCAATCTAATGATTTCCTTAGAACCGGCTTATAGGCGCTAAAGCTTTAAAACTATTATGTTTTTCATCCAAAAAAATCAAAATATGGAATCCTATTCCCTCATAATGAGAGTATTTAAAGATTGAGAGGCTCTTGGCGATAAAGAAGAAGATATGATGACAAAAACCGCAAATAAAATTGGTTTACTATTACTACTTGGAATATCTCTAACAAGTTGTCTTAGTGGTTTAGTGGAATCAGAGGGAAGACAAAGTCTTCCTATAATTCAAGATTTTACTTTATCAGATAACACAAATGATGTTGATGACTGTCAAGATGGTAGTGGTAGAGCATTTACCGATGTATTTTTAAATGTTGAAAGAACTCAATGTCTAGATGAGTGTCCCGAAGGTTTTAAAGAAGCTTCCTCTGAAGAAATAAGTGCACTAATAGAACAAGAAAGAGAGGCAAGTGAACTAAGTGATGAGCAGGTTACAGAAATTCAAGAGACAATTGAGGCCACCAAAGGTGTTTGCATAGAAGAAATAATTAGGCCAACGAACGCGATTCAATTTAAAAGCAATGTATGTGGTTGCCAAAATACAAAAGCAATCACACTAAATAATTGCTCCCAAGTATGTGCAGGAAAAAATACTAATAATGAAGAATTATTATTTGGTGAAGTAGTTTTAAATGAATCGGTTTTACTTAATCCTTCTCTTGGCTCATTACAAAATTGGTGCTCGATTGAAATTGGAGATGGACTTCTCAACCCAGGATGTGTTGCTGAATTAAGTGATGGAAGCGGCAAGTTCACTCTCCCCATTAAAGAATTTACCGGACAATCTTCATTCACCATAGATATAAAAACTCTCGCATTAAACCAAACTTATGTTTTAACCTTAAAGGAAACAACTAGCGGTGCAACGTCTGGCTCTGTTCAAATTAGAAAAATTGACCCCGACAAAGAGGTTTCAACCAGAGGCCCTCTAAGTATTCATCCCGCGACCATGTACACATGCGTTTCAAGATTTGGACCTAGTAATGCGGCGAGTTTCTTTTCTTTAGATTATGTTAAATTTCACTTTTACTACAGTCCAAATAATCCACCACCAACAATACCGAATACATCTGATGGAAGGTTCTTTTGTCATGATATGCTATTCGGAGAAGAAGACTCTCCCCTATTTCCAAGATTAGAGGAAATCCCTCAACACTTTGCCATTTGGAATTATAGAGACAATCGGTTTGTCGATACCGATGGAAATGGTAAGGAAGACATCAATGATGAAATTCAAACAAGGCTTCTTGATGAATACAGTATCTCAAGAGATGTAAAGCTTTTTTCACTTTTTAAGTGGCCTAACGTAATAGCAACAAGTGAAGGCGATAATAACCTCACAATTCTAGGCTATTTTATGATTCCATTTATCGATACAAATACCGGGCAGGGTTTTTGCCCTGACCAAAGCAGATATAATGGCAGTGATCCATTATTTAGAGTTTTGAAAGAATATATAGGTGTGGATACTGAGGGTATATATATTGCCGAAAGAGAGGCTTTAGCTTTTACAGATGAGGATGGAGAGAGAGTAGAAGCAGGACAGGATATAATTTTCATAAGGGAGACTCTTTTAAAAAAGATTTGGTTTTATTATGAGGATGGACAGCACCTTGAGCCAGATGAGATAACTTCAACAAGTAAAAGAATAATGTTTTATTGGCCTGCGGACATTAATGACCCTTATGTTAGGAAATCTACCCAAGATATTTATACAATTAGGGCCGCAAGTGAAATTGGAACAGGCAATGATGAAAAGGACCTTCAAACCGTCGTTAGACCGCCGGACAAACGGTACGGTTGTGTGCCATCTATTGGAAACGTAACAACTAATCCTGTCATTAATAATTAAAAAAAGGGGCTTTAGAAGCCCCTTCTTAGAAAAGATTTTTATTTAATCCTAATGTGATGACATTGCCCTTTGATTTGAACTGTCTTCATTACCCTCACCAAAAAATTTATCGAATAAAAGTGTCACAGGTGCTGCCACAAAAATTGAAGAATATGTTCCAATTAAAACACCTAAGGTAATAGCAAAGAAAAAACTATGAATAGCTTCGCCTCCATAGATAAACATCGCCCCAGAAACAAAAAGAGTTGTTCCAGAAGTTAAAATAGTACGGGAAAGAGTGTCATTAACCGCTCTATCAATATTATCTGAGAGAGTGCTTCCCGAAAATTTTTCTTCATTTTCCCGCACACGATCATAAACAATAACGGTATCATTAACAGAATACCCAATAACCGCCAAAAGAGCCGCAACTGTCTGAAGGGTAAACTCTGTTCCTGTCAGGGCAAAGATTCCTAAAATAATAGATACATCGTGAAAAAGAGCGAAAATAGCTCCTGGTGCATATTTAAAATCAAACCTTAGTCCAATGTAAATCATAATGGCGAGAAGGGCGTATGCCATTGCTTGGAAGCCTGAAAGCCTTAATTCGGCACCTGCTTTTGGCCCAACAATATCAACTTTTCTAATATCAACGTTTCCGGCACCAAACCTTGTAGTTAGCCCTTTTTCAATTTCAGACTCTACCTTATTTAAGTCGCCTTTATTTGCAAGGACCTTAACAAGAACTTCATTTTCAGACTCCTCTCCAATTCTTTGAACAGTAGTACCTTCAAAACCAATCTTCTCAATCGATCCTCGCACATCAGAAACAGTGACAGAGTTTTTAAATTTGGCTTGAACTTCCGCTCCACCTCTAAAGTCAACTCCGTAATTCATCATTGTAAATAGTAAATATAAACTACCTGCAACTAGAGCTGTAGAAGCAACAGAAGTGATGCCAAAATAGTTAGTAAATTTAAAGTCTGTTTTATTTTTAAATATTTGAATCATTTTATTATCCTTTAATTAGATACTAAGTTCTTGGCCTTCTACTTTATTCATGTAGAATTCAAACATTAGGTTTCCAAGAAAATAACTGGTGTAAACAGTAACAAAAATTCCGATCAGTAACGTAACCGCAAAACCACGGATCGGTCCTGTGCCAAAATTTAAAAGTGCGATACCGGCAAGAGCAGTTGTAATGTTTGCGTCAATAATTGTCCAAAATGCTTGAGAGAATCCGCCTTCGACGGCTTTGTAATTTGAGATACCTTTTTTAACTTCCTCTCTAATTCTTTCATAGATAATAATATTTGCATCTACCGCCATACCGATTGTTAGAGCAATACCCGCGATACCTGGTAGAGTTAAAGTTGCCTCAAGGCCAACAAGGCAAGCTAAAACAAAGATAACATTCACTGTTAAGCTCACTAAAGCAATCATACCTGAGATACGGTAGTAAAAAAGAATAAATAAGAAGACAACAAAGGCACCGACAATACCGGCAAATCGAGCTTTAACAATTGAGTCTTCCCCTAGTGATGGACCGACTGTTCTTTGTTCTTGGAACTCTAGCTCCACTGGAAGCGCACCAGCTCGTAAAACAAGAGCGATATCTCTTGCCTCTTTCATCATTTTGTTAAAGTTACCCACGCCTAAAGTAATCTGCGCACGACCTCCGGCAATTCGAGACTGAATGTTTGGTGCCGTATAGACATTGCCATCAAGGATAACGGCCATTCTTTTGCCAAGGTTTTTACCGGTGACATCTTCAAATCTTTTTGCCCCCTGGGATTTAAATACAAGATTTACATAAGGTTGGTTTTTTTGTTGATCAATTTGAACTCCAGCATCTTGAAGGTCATCACCTGTTAATTGAGGCACTTCTTCAACAACATATGGAATCATTTGAGTAATTTCATTTGTCTTTTTTGAAACCCTTTTTTCAAAGGCGATTTGATAGCCTTTGGGTAGTGTATCTTTCATGTAAGCATTAAGCTTTGTTAGGTAAGCAGAGAAAAGCTCACCTTTTTTAAAGTCGATTCCCTCTTTTTTGGCCGCTTCAATTTTAGAAGTAATTTCAGGAAAATTAACTTCGTCATTAACAATTTTAAATTCTAATTTAGCTGTCTTACCAATCAGTGACTTTGCTCGCTCTATATTCTTCACACCAGGCAAAGCAACAACGATACGATCCTTACCTTGAGAGACAATCTCTGGCTCTGTAACACCAAACTCATCAATTCTGTTTCTTATAACCTCAATTGATTTCCCCACTGACTGATCTTCAATTTGAGTCTTTGTCATATTGGAAATACCATAAAAGAGCTCATTTCCATTTTCTTTAGTCAAACGGATGATACTTGGAAAGTATTCCCTGATACGATCTTTCGCATTTTGAATATCTGCTGGATTATTAATTTTAATACTATAGAATGGGTCTTCAGGGTTAGAGTAATCGCCCTCACCTAAACTAGAACCAATTCCTTGGTCCTGAAGAACAAATTCAGCCTTTCTCATATAGGCCAAGATTTCGTCCTTAAAAACCTTCTTGAAATCAATTCCCATGATCATATATAGGCCACCTTGCAGGTCTAGACCTAAATTAATTTTAGATTTAATTGGGTACTTGGTTTCTTCGTTGTGATTAAAGACTGTGGGGACTACGGAAAGACCTGACACAACTAATAAAACGAGAAAAAAAGAAAATCGATACCACCAGCTACTTCTCATAAAATACCTTTAGTAAACGTGAAAACCACAAAAGTTTCATCTTTTGTTTCAACACTACATAAAACTATTTGAAATTATAAGATACCTGGTTTCCCAGTGGCAAGAATTTAGAAAGGTAATTTTAGGAGTTTTTTGTTTGCTCAGATGAGACAGATACTTCAATGTCCTCTTTTTTTACTTTGTTCGACTCCTCCTCTTCTTTTTCCCCAGTAGAGTCAGAAACAGACTCAACCGGATCCTCAGAAGATCGAATCTCAGAAGAATTCGAAGCGGAAGATGATGACTTGTCGTGTTCGACTAAATCATCATTATCCTCTTCATTTAACAATTCATTTTTTGCTTTTTGAAATTCACGAATGCCCTTGCCAAGTCCTCTTGCTAATTCAGGGAGTTTCTTTGGGCCAATAAAAACCAAAGCTATAATTCCTAAAAGTAAAAGTTCTCCACCGCCAAGGCCAAACATAAAAATCCTTTTATTTCTTTTGTTCTTTTAAAATTGTATCTGATTTTCCCGCTATTTGGGATCTTACAATCTTAAGTTTAGTGTTTTCACCTACATCTAAAGTAACAACTTTTTCCGTTAAGCCGTAGATCGTCCCTAACAAACCAGATTTTGTATAAACCTCATCACCTTTGTTTAACGCTGCAAGCATCGCTTGCTCCTCTTTAAGCTTTTTTTGTTGTGGCTTGATCATTAAAAAATAAAAAATACCAAACACAACCGCTAATGGAACAAATTGCATTAGTGGACTTTGCTGAGCAGCAGCTGCTGTTGCATCTTGAGCACTTGCTGAAGCAATAAATAGATCAATCATTGAAATCTCCTTAATTAGTTTTTCCAACCTAAGTTGTAGGATTTATAAAAGGTTTGATGATACTCGTCAAACCGGCCATCAAATATGGCCTGTCTTACTTCTCTCATCATATTTAAATAAAAATGGATATTGTGAAAGGTAATAAGCTGTCCAGCTAGATATTCTCCAACCGTAAAAAGATGTCGAATGTAGCTTCTTGAGTATCTTTTACACACACGACAAGAGCAACCCGGGTCTAAAGGCCCCGTGTCCTCTTTAAATTGGGCATTTTTAATATTTAATGGCCCTCGACTTGTGAGTGCTTGCCCATTTCTAGCATTTCTTGTGGGAAGAACACAATCAAACATGTCCACTCCGGAGGCGACGCCATTTAAGATATCTAGCGGCGTTCCAACGCCCATTAAGTACCTAGGCTTATTTTCTGGCATTAATGGCGTGAATTCATGAAGAAGCTCAACCATTTCTTCATTTTTTTCACCAACACTAAGTCCCCCAATGGCCATTCCAGGGAAATCAAGTTTATTGAGCTCTTCTAGGCAGTATTTTCGAAGTTCAAGGCTTAGTCCTCCTTGAACAATGCCAAAAAGGAATTGATGAGGTTTTAGGTTATATTCTTTACATCTTTTCGCCCAACGAACGGTGCGATCAATGGCCTCTTTTATTTTTTCGTCTGTATTTGGAAGAGCTGGGCAATCATCGAATGCCATAACAATATCACTTCCGAGGGCCTTTTGAATTTCCATAGATTTTTCAGGGCTAATAAAGTGCTTACTTCCATCGATATGAGATTGAAACCAAACCCCATCCTCGGTGATTTTATTAAGATCACTAAGACTAAATACCTGGTAGCCGCCACTATCAGTAAGAATTGATTTTCCAAAACTCATGAAATCGTGGAGTCCACCACCTACCTTTTCAATAAGCTCATGCCCAGGTCGCAAATACAAATGATAAGTATTTCCAAGGATGATTTGTGGGCCTAGTTCATCAAGATCTTCACTACTCAAAGATTTAACCGTCGCTCTGGTGCCGACAGGCATAAAAACAGGCGTCTGAATCTCAGAATGGGTTGTTTTTAGAGTTCCCGCACGGGCCTTTCCATCAGTTTTTTCAAGTGTAAAAAAGGACATGACTCCAAATACACTAAAACCGCGCTAATGGCACCCTAAATTGTAAAATTACCCTATTTTAGGTCCAAAAACATTGCATCGCCATAACTAAAAAACCGGTACTTAGACGCAACCGCAGACTCATATAATTCGAGAACTTTCTCGCGGCCTATCAGTGCACTTACAAGCATTAAAAGAGTGGATTCTGGCAAATGAAAATTAGTAATAAGTCCGTTGATACTTTTCACCTGCTTCCCTGGGTGAATGAAAATATCAGTCTCGTTCATTTCACTGGCTGCAAACTCTCCATTAGATAATAGACCATAAGCACTCTCAAGGACTCTTAGACTTGTGGTTCCAATTGCGATCACAGGACGTCTTGTTGCGTATGCTTCTTGAATAACTTTTGTATTTTGTTCATCAATAAAATATTTTTCAGAATGCATATGATGCTCAGATAGGTCATCAACTTTAACCGGTGAAAAAGTTCCAAGACCGACGTGCAAAGTAACAAACGCCTGATCAATTCCTCGAGTAGTTAATTTTTCAAATATCTCTTTAGTAAAATGTAACCCCGCAGTTGGCGCAGCGACACTTCCTGTCTCTTTGGCAAAAACAGTTTGGTAGCGCTTTTTATCATCTTCATCACTCACTCCTCCCCGAATATAAGGAGGAATGGGAACGTTCCCTTTTTCAAATAAAAACTCTTCTAGAGAGGAACCCTCAAGTCCATCAACTGAAATACCAAAAGTACCATCCTCAGATCTACTCTTTATACAAAGCCTTAATTGTCCAGCATTGAATTCATCACCAGTGTGTTTTTTAGAGCTGGACTTTATAAGACATGGATAAAAACCGTCTTGATTTTTTATAATTTCTAGAAAAAAGATCTCCGCTTTAGCACCCGTCGTTTTTTGACAAAATATTCGACATGGAAAAACTTTGGATCTATTGGCCACAAGAAGGGCGTTTTCAGGGAGCAAATCAATAATATCTATAAAGTCTAAGTCAGAATATTGGTTTTTTGATTTTTTATAATACAACAAGCGTGAGTCAGCACGATTTGCAGCGGGTCTTTCAGCGATGAGTTCTTTTGGAAGATCATAGTGATAGCTTGATTTTAGTAAATCGGTGTTTTTATCATTCATAAAATCTGTTTAGAGTCGTCTGTGCTTTAAGTCAAAGAAAATGCCCTAATTATTGGCCAAAGAAATAACTAAATAAAAATTACATAAACCAATCTTTAATTGGTTAAAGGACCCGTTGAATATTGGCCCTAAAATTTAATCTAACCTACTGTTTCACCGATGAGGAATTGTGAGTTTAGGGGTCTTACTAATTAGCTTTTCTATTCTTATTTTGAGTGGTTGCTCAAAATATGAAAAAGTATCAAAAACAAAATTTGTTCTTGGTAAAGTTTCTATTTCAAGCGCCATAGCAAATGGTTTTCTAGCAGGAAAAAGAAATCATACAGACCCCACAAAAAATACCGTTTGGAGTGAGTCTATTAGCGGTACAAAGACAAAAATAACTAAAGAATTGGCAAGTGGATCATGGACATTTTATGGATATCTTATAAGTGAAGATACAATGTACTGTGCTATCCAAAATGAGGACTTAATTTCTTCAAGCCAAACAGTAAATGTGACATACACTACTGCAAAATGCCTCGATAACAAACTATTTAGCTATACCAACGGAGAATTCGATTTTATCTTGTGCACGGAATTTAACGACGAAGATCCAGAGTGCTTTAATAATAGATCAACCGCCCAAAGTATAAAACTGGCTTCTTTAAAAATTGATACATCCCCTTTGGCCAATTTAGAAATAAGTAGTACTGTATTTTCTGACTCAGGTTGTATATCACTCGAAAATGGAAAAACGACCGAAGACTTACCCAAGTACATTCAAACCTCAACAAACCTTCCCATCGCTGGAAACCTTAAGATATTTTCCGACACGGATTGCCAAACAGAAGCGACAGAAATTAGTTTTAATCACTTTCTTTTCAAGCCAGAAACCATCGACCAAAGTTATTTAAGTCAAGGCTATCTTTTAGTTTTAGACTCTCACAGTGCCCAATGTATTGATGATAGCTCGTGCCCAGAAAACCACATGTGTGTTTCAGGTTCATGTTTTGCCGGTTTAGGTGAGTATTGCACCAACGCTAGTGATTGTCTTTTTGAAAACTGTGAAGACAACATATGCCTCCACAAACAAAATGGAGCGGCTTGTTCTAATTCCTCAGAGTGTGCAAGTGGTCTTTGCGAAGCAACTTGCCAGCAGTCTAGTTTATTTTTTAATGCTCTATCTTACAATAGGCCGTTCGATGATTTGGGAGAGGAAAACGGTGACAATTATATACTCATTCCAACATCACTAGAACAAAATACTCTAGGTATTTCCCCCAATTCAGACTTTTCCGTCTCTCTTTGGTTTAAAACCAATATGAGAAATAGAGGAATGCTCTTTGGACAAAAAGATGTTTCAGGTGTCCCAGAGGGGCAAGTTGGACTCGCTATAAACGGCGCCCCTTATAGTGGCCTCGAGCAAGCAAATATTTTTCGATTTCGGTTAAATGATAAAGATAATGATATTCCTTCGAGACGAATAACTGAGACCGTAGATCTTAGTGATTTCAGCTTAACTCTTTATGATTTTAACTGGCACCATTTAGTTATCATAAGAGCCGAAAACAAATTGGAGGGATCAGTTACGCTTAGTATTTATTTTGACTCCATTGAAGTTGCTTCTACGACGATGTCTGCAGCAGACTTCCCGAATCCATCACCACAACAACTATTCTTAGGAGCAAAAGCGCTATATTCTGATGGCACAAGATCCGAAATGATGACAAACCTATTTTTTATTGGAGAAATGGATGAATTTTCTATTTTTGAGTCGGCCCTAAGCACTGCTGAAATATCCACATTATACGCTGATGAAAGGACGCATGATCTCCGCTATAATTTTTCTGGCTATGAATCATCCGCTTTTTTAAAAACTTATTTAAAGATGAACATAAATCCAAATTCTGAGGAAAGCCTTATAAGCTTTAAAAACTCAGACGAGACCTTTGAGTCATCATTCGAAGGAACCGTAAAAGATGATTCAACCCTCAATGCCGATTTTGCTCCCAGCACGTTTATCAATGAAGAAAATTCACCTTTAATTGATATTAACTACAAAGAGCTTGGAGTTACCTCCTCGAACTTCCATTGTGCAAATCATCCATTTCCTGCAAGTAATGCTGTTGATGGAAATCTACAGTCTTTTTCCCACACTAACCAGGCTTGTGTAAGTGCTAATCAATTCTTTCATTTCACAGAAATTATATATCTTTCAAGCGTTGAAGTTCTCGCTCGCGCAGGTGCTGATCGAAGACTGAGAAAACTAGACTTTAATGCCTATGCAGATGATGGAGTTACAAAAAATTTTAATCTATTCGATGAGACTGATTCATATCTTAACAATCAAGAAATAAGCTTTGCCCCCGGAACTGCGGACTTAGATTACTTAAAGCTAATTGAAACAAGTAGTGCCGAATTTAATTTTGTCGACGGTTATTCAAGTACATATTTAAATGGTGAAATTGATACAGAAAGTGTCATTAATCACCAAAACTTAAGTCAATTGATTGATACCAATAAAATTGAAGTAGAGCGGATTTCTGATGATTATTTTTTTGTCGCTCCTGGGTATTTAGCATCTCAACAAGTTGATGACCAAAAGGTACTACAAATGGCCGAACTTAAGGCTTATGGACTTGAAGCTTTGGGTTATGAGTATCTTCAAGAGGATTGTGAAAATGGCACTCGAGATTATTTTGAAACAAGCGTTGATTGCGGAGGAAATTTTTGTCCGACACTAGGACCTAACGGCCGGTGCCTTGAAGGTGAGTTTTGTCAAAATGACAGAGACTGCTTGAGTGAAGAGTGTGTAGAACATACCTGCACCTCGCCTCCTGGTTATGTAAATGGGGAATTCACTGCGACACCCACAAATGTATCATTAGTAAACTCTAGGTCTGATGTTCGCTCAATTCCAAAAATCAATGTTACAGGAGAACTAGGTCTTACCACCCAACTATGCGCGGATGAAAATTGCGCAGATATTCTCGGTGAATTTGAACATACAGAAGAACAAATGGAAGTCTATCCAGATAGCGGTATTGCTGATGGTGATTACAACTTTTATGTGCGAACAAGTAATGGAAGAGATGAAGGACCGATAATAGGACCAATAAGTTATACAAAGTTTACTCCGATGCCTATCTCATCAGGGTTAATGAATATAAGGCCTTCATCATCATGGATGTATGATGAGAGATCAGAGAGATTAAACGATGGTCTTTATACCGAGGACTTCGGAACTGGTGATCAAGATAGCAATAGATTGGATGCGAGTGATGTTTCTATAAATATGCAAAGCCAGCATTATGTTGACATAATCTTAGAAAGGCCTGTGTGGTTAAGTGCAATTAACCTATTTAATAGAACTGAATGCTGCCTCGATCGAGTCAGTGATATTAATATCCAATTATTTGATGCCGATAATGGGGAACTAGGCAATTATTATACCAACAATGACCCCGTAGCTTATTACACAAACACAACCCTAGGTTCGAATGCCTTTGTTCACTTAGATATCACCTCTAGTGAACCTATAGAATTTGGTTTAGGAAAAACACAAAAAGTGAAAAGAATTAAAATCACTCGCCATCGTCATACAGGTGGTTTTGGCTATCAAGACAATGAACAGAAAGTTCAACTTGGTTTCACTGAAATCACACTTGAGGGCACAGCACCTATTAATCTTGAAGTTCCCTCTAGTATAAGTGCCCCAACGAATTATGCTCTTGAGGAATTAAGTGTGAGCACAGAAGATAATCCAGAGTTTTCTGTGACAAACACCATAGGTAACACAACCATGTTATGTGAAGATGCAAACTGCCAAAGCGTCATTGGGTGGGTTGATCATGATACATCCGAAAAAACATTAACAACGATGTTTAATCTCCCTACGGGGGATTATAGTTTTTATTTCAGGTCATCCCGAGGTGCACAGTTAAGTGAGATTGTCGGCCCTGTAAGTTATACTATATATACCCCAAGCCTAATACCTCGCGGGGACTTAAGCATGTCAGGCACTCAAAATTGGCCTAATGAATCACTTGATAAGTTAAAGGATGGACTAGAGGATAACGTTGGCTCCACTGGCGTTCCAGACAATCAGGACCACACAGGTATAAATGATCTTCCTTTTCATTTTGTGGAAGTAACTTTTAATGAAGAGAAAACAATAAGTGAAATCATCCTAGTTCAAAGATCAGGTTGTTGCCTGGACAGGATTATGGATTACGACATTTTAATTTATGGGATGGTCAACGGTGTAGAGACACAAATAAAAAGCTATTTTTCCAATAACGATAATAGATATTTCTGTGAGGATAGAACTTATAATAATGGGCTCGCTTGTTCATTCGCTGGAGGCTCTGAGATTAATTTCAACTTTGATTCTTCTGATAAAGAAGTCTTTGGTCTAGAGTCCCCCCAAAAAATCACCAAAGTAAAAATTAAAAGATATAAAAATACGAATGTGGCCATTGGTGATGGAGGAAATGAAAAACACCTCTCAATTGGACTGGCAGAGATCAAATTCAAAGGGTATGTACCCTAGCCAAGGCTATGAAATTAATGGTTTTTGTGTAAATAATTCACGGCCAACTCTGATTATTGGCCAAAACTCACAATGATTAACTAAAAAGAGACAATCTAATAAGGAGTAACCCTACATGAGTCTCATTAAATCGTTGTTTTTATTTTCTTTGAGTTTTAATCTTCTCGCTAATGATTATCAATCAAAAGATCTAAATTCATTTCTTGAAAATTTTAAAAATAACACAAAAGAGACAATGGAGAAGCTTCCTCCAAAAACGAGTAGTCTTGATAATATCGACTACATGTTTGGAATGAAGCCATTAGATCGCGGAGAGAGAGTTGAGCTTTTAAGAGTAAAAGATGAACAGCGCAGAAGTCATTGCCGAATCGTAAGAGGAGAGGAAGTTTGTCTCTCTACTCCCGATGGAAGAGCACAAATTGCTGCCAATGATAACCCAAGACTACTTGTAGACTCTGCTCGTGAAATTTGCTCAAGAACTCTAAGACCGGCTGATGATTGTTTAGAAAGAAATAAATTTATCTCAAACCTAAAAGAAATGGATCGTTTATACCTTCACAGCGCAAGGCTTGCAGAGACTCCGTGGAGTGATGATTACTGGCCGATTGCAGCTGGTATTTTAGCAAAAAGGTATCAATTATCCCCAACTCCTGTTGGAGACATTCACTGGGACCAACTACTATCAAATTTTGAGCAAACACCAGCGGACGCATTCATTGCAGATTTAACTGTGGGACAGCTCTCACCTTCCGAAAAATATGACCTACTTGTTAATGATAAAAGCTACACATTAACAAAAAAAATGTGGGATGAAGGGCGTGGTTACTTTCAATCAAAAGGTTCTGTCGAAAGGTGGATGGGGATTTGTCACGGATGGGCCGCAGCAGCCTACATGTATCCAAGACCGGCAAATACAATCGTTTTAAAAAATAGCGAAGGCGTTGAAATACCTTTTTACCCAAGTGACATTAAAGGGCTTGGATCTCTTAATTACGCAAAGAAAAAATATGCAAGCAAATTTATTGGTGGACGATGTAATAAAAAAGATCCAGCAACAGATGAAAATGGAAGAGTAACTGATCCAGTTTGCTTTGATACTAACCCTGGAACATGGCACCAAGCAGTGGTTAATCAAATCGCGAAGTCAAAGAGAAGCTTTATTATTGATGCAACATTTGATTATGAAGTTTGGAACCAACCAGTTTTTTCTTATAACTACAAATACTTTAACCCAGGTAGATTTCAATACGCAGATAACTTCGCAGAGGCCGTAACTGAAGTATCTAGTTTTACCAATGATAAATTTAAAAAATACAGATCTCCATTAGCGAAGTATGTTGTTGGTATTGAAATGAACATTGAGTATGTTGCTGAAACAGACCCAAGTGCGCGAAGAACTGACAGCAGTTATTATGATCTACTCAAGACTGTGACTTACAGATACGATCTTGAGCTAGATGAAAACTACGAAATTATCGGCGGTGAATGGTACACAAGCGCTCACCCAGATTTTCTATGGACTCCACACCAGGATACGGCTGCAAGTAACTACTATGATCGTTTTGCAGAAAGATATAGTACAAGAAAATGGACAAAACAATCAGGGCTTAATTCAGCAATTGAAGAACTAGCACCTCAGGCCTCACAAGTGGGAGCACCACTAACAATGATCGTTGATCAATTATTTAAGTGGTCAGCTGAACAAAAATAATGAAACTAATTTTCTTCATCTCATTTATTGCAGGGTGGTTTTATGGAACTACCTTCGCAATTTCTCAAGCTGAAGATAATGAAAAAACAAAAATCAGCATCTTCATGGCATCGGATAATGATCTCTATCCGTACGCAAAAAAAGACTTAAAAGAAATCTCCAATTACTTTGTTTCAAATGAAAATAATCTCTATTTAAAGCTAGGCTTTGATCGTCCACGTAAAAGTTACGTCACCACAAACACCTCTATGGACCAACTAAGACTCAAGGTGATTCCACGACAACACAATATTAGAGACCGATTATTAAATCTCCTAGAAGAACATCAAGATTATCTTATCTTGTGGGGCCATGGAGAGGGATACCTAGGCGAGACAAAAAACCAAGTTACTGGCGGTATACTTTTCGAGGGCGAAGGAGAAAGGCCTTTAAAAATCACTGAACTCAGATCAATTCTTCAACAAAAAAAGGTAGACACTCTAATTTTTGATTCCTGCCTAATGCAAACAGTTGAGGTGATTTCTGAGTTGATGAATGAGGCCCAAACAATTATAGGCTCTGCTCAAACTCAGGACTACTTCGGACTTAACTATAATAATGTTTTTACTCTTATTAATAATAAAGACCCACATACTAGTGACTATGAGTTTACAAAGTCGCTGACAAAAACCATTGCCGCCAGTTATACAAATAACCACTTTACAATATCAGCAATCAACACACACGAGTTTAAATACCAGGTTCTACCGGCGTTAAAAAAGCTACTAAAAGTTCTAGAGAACTATTTTGTTCAAAACCCATTTCACCGATTTTTACTAAAACAGTTTATTGATGAAGCTCCAAAATACTATGGCGATAGAATTGATATTGGAGAACTATTATCCGTGATTGATTTCTTCATGAGAGACCAAGAAGTAAGAAACATTAAAATGAGCCGAGCATTAAATAATCTTCGGCAAGCAATGAGACAGTCTTTAATTAATTCAACTTTTGGAGAAGAGATTTTTCAAGACTATGCGCGAGAGTCATTTTATGGGGTTTCTATATGGATTCCGAAGTATGAACAAACCTATAGATTAAGAAAACAAGAGATGAGTAATTCAGAGCTCTACAAGCAAATTCTTCCGCAAAAGCTTGAAACTATATTTGGACTTTAAAAAGATTTAGTATTCTCAGAAAAATAGCTAAACGTGGTAAAAATAAAGCCAAGGTGCCACTTTTTTTAACAAACGATCAAGCTCGTCATTAAACTTAGTGAGTTCCTCATTTAACCAAGCAAGAGCAGCATAGGAATTGATCTGCTTCGCAATTAATTCAACAAGCACCATAAATAAATCAATCACCGGTTGAAGATTAAACTTTTTTACGACCGCATCCCAAATTGATTCCGCTGTTTCCACATCTTTTCCTTCGTTAGTAACAACATAAAGAGGGTTTTTTTTATTTGATTTTTTCTTATCCGCGATGGCCATAATCAGATTCCTTTATAATTGAAGCTAGCTCATTAAATTGATGTTGCAGACCCTGAAACTCTTTTGACTGATAATCAAACACGGACTTTCGTTGGCCACCAGAACGAACAAGTTGGGCACGGTTAAAAAATGGATCTACTACACAGGCATGTTCTTCACCAAGGTCTTCAACTAATTCTCCACTGATGGACTCAAGTTCTTCTTGCTCCTGTTTTCTTCGATTATCCATAAGGTTAGGAATATGCGCAATAACTTTTGGCGCTTCTCCCACGCCCATTTCTTCGATATCACCTAGAACACTATATAAGTGCCCTAAACCTTTTTTTGAAAACTCATCAGGTCTAAACGGTACCATTACCCCGTCCGTCGCACACAAGGTGTTAACAACTAAAAGGCCTAGCGTCGGAGGGCAGTCGATAATGATGTAATCATACTGATGAATCAGTCCACTCTTTTGAAGATAGTTTTTTAGGATTAAAGGTCTCGAGGTTGAAACTCCGGAGACGGTTAGTTCAAAACCTGACAGCTCTTGGGAGCTGGGCAGTATATCGATACCACTTGGATGTGTTCGAATTATTTCATTCACATGAGTTGGTGTGTGGATATTTTTAAGTTCTCTAATTGAATTTACCAGCAGATGAAAAATAGAATGTTCCTCGTCCCCTAATTCACAATTAAATAAAAGACTTAGATTTGCCTGAGGATCCATATCAATACAAAGAACCCTCGCCCCTTGTCTTGCCAAAGCATGAGCAGAATTAAAACACATCGTGGTCTTTCCCACTCCACCTTTTTGATTTAAAAAAGAGATTACCTTACCAGTTTTTAAGTTTTGCGAGGCACTGGAAGCATTATTTTTTTTTGATTTAAACAAAAATCCCATCACTAATTCCTTGTGATTGTTTGAGAAAATTTTAACACGTGTGAATCAAACCAGGAAAGGTTTTATTTACAATCTAAAATAAGATGTAAAGTTCTTTTTACGCTTGGTTAAAGCTTTTATAGAGCCATTAGCACTCATTTCTCTTGAGTCAAAAAACTTATTAAATCGCCCCAAACTCCCATATTCTTGAATTCCTTTGAGTAAAGATTCAAGCTTGTTGACATTGACGCCTTTTACAGGATGTATAGATTTAGCAAATTTTCTAAAACGCTTCTTGAGTTTTTTTGTACACTTTCTAGAGCTTTTCACACTAGTGTGAGAGCAAAACTCTAAAACTTTACTTAAAAAATCTCCAGTGGTTAGGTTCATGAAGTTACTTAAACCAACCGGAGTAACTTTAACAGTACTCTCCAAAGTCATAGGCCCACGAATTGTCCCTCGTCTAAACCCGGTAACAATTTCTTCATCGAAGCTTGCCTGGGTATTTAGATATTTTAAAACCTGTTTCTTTTGAAACCAGTCAAAAAACCTGTGAGTATTTCTTTGATGAAGATAGCTTGTAAACTCGATACTTATATCATCGGCTTTAGCAAATAAGCCTGTATAATTCGTGTCACCAATTGAATCATCACCTTTATAATTTAATTTAACTTTATATTGCGATACATGATTAGTTGTTTCTAGGTGATAATCAAGTCGATTAAGATAGTTAATATATTTTGAATACTCTTTTAAAAAAGGGATCTTTTTCAAAATAATCACAGCATTATTTGTCACGTCTTTCCAGATTGATTTTGTGTACTTTAAATTTTCAGAACTAAGTTTAAAAAGTTTCTCTCTTTTGTTTCTACTTAGCTCACGTGTCTCTTCATGCTCAACAGTTTTAAGGCCTCCATATTTAACAAAGTGTTGTCTTCTGTTTTTTTCTAGTTCCTTTTTAAATGCCATACTGTCTTGAAAGTTAGCGACAAAGTCACCGCTAAGTCTTTTAAAGCGATAACGATTCAATCTTTTGACATTTTTATAGATAGGGTTCTTCTTATTTTCCCGATAAAACATTTCACGGGTGCTTTCAGGAAAAACAAAAGTCTGAACGTCAGATTTAGATTTTTCAGTGGAAATTTCAAAACTAAGAAGTGTTAATTTATAAATTGCTCTTAGATCAAGAAGTAAGTCGGCGAATAACCCTGTCGTATTAGATTTTTTTACCTCTGCTCTCATGGTTAAAAATGGTTGATTTGGATTATTACGAGGGCCGTGTGAGGTGACTTTTAATTTATGTTCAAAACCAAAACCTTTTCGAACACCTAAAAGGGCCGATAGCCCGTGCCAAACAGGAGATTCAAAGGCAATCCCTCCATCGAACCCAAAGTAATCCTCTTTTTCAATTCTTTCATCGAGCTCCATTGAAGCAAAATGATTTGGATGAATATAAATAAAAGTGAGAAATAATTTTAAGAAATTTGATCTAAGACCCTTCATGTAAGTCTCAGCCTCATGTACGTAACGGTAAGTCCTTTGATAACCAAGGCCTGTAAATAAACCGATATTTTTCATCGATATATCGATTACTCCCAATTTTTTGAGATACTTTAAATAAGTAATTGCACCCACGCCTATAGTGAAAACGTCATGAACCAAAAACTTACCAGGTTTTTTAGGGTGAGGTTTTACTTCCCTATTGGCACCAACGTTGAAAATTCCAACAGGTTTTGTCCAAGCAATTCCTTCATTATTGTATTTACCAAGATCAAAGTTTTGGTTGTGTTTAAAAATAGCATCTACTGCCGCTTTTCCTAAACCTCGATAAGTAGGTCTAAGCATATTAAGTAATCTTCGGTGAAGGTCAGTGTTATCCTCCCCTGGCAATGGAGGTAAGTTGTTACCATGCACACCCATCTCCATCAACTCTTGTCTCATCTCAAGCTCAGGGCCAAGCTTTAAAAATTTAAATTTGTGGGTGTTAGAAAAAACGTTAAAAGAAAAAATAAAAGATAAAAATAAATACTTCACACTAATATTATAAGTGAAAAACTTTAGAGAAAAATTTTAACCGGAAAAAATGATCTAAATTTTTAACCAGTTACCCGCAAGAGATAAGAATCTTTCGTAAAATTCACTATTTGCAAACCCATAATGCCCTCCTGTTTTAATCAGAAATATTCGTTCATGTTTAGGCCAAGAGACTCCATTGTTTAAAACATCATCATAGGAACTTAGGATTATTACATTCTCATCATTCAAACTTATCCAATAAAAAAGGTTCGCCAGAGGGGAATAATACAATCGCTTTAGAGATGGAAAGAAGTTTTCAAAATAATAATTAAAAGTTAGGTTTTTTCTCCACTGATTATAAGCATCTTTTGAATGTCTTGGAACAAAGCCCCAATGAAAAAGTTTATCTGCGTAACTTATCTGATCGGCCAAGCCTCTTTGAAACCCCGAGAAAGTAAAAATTGCTTTTGCCCTCTGAGCTTTTTTATGTGTCAATTTTTTTGGAGGGTTTAAACAAAAGGGAATAGACATCAATGGAAACATCCAGTCAGGATAATTTTTATATTTCTTTGATTCTTTAACTAAGTTATCCATATTGGTGATAGCAAGGCCAAAGTTTTTGGGAGGACTGATAAGGATAAGTTTTTTAATGTGCTCGTTTCGATCAATTTTCTTTACTACAGCAGAAGTAAAGGCACCATAACTAATTCCATAGATTGAGGCTTTCCCTTCGATGAGCCCTAACCGCTGCAAATTTATTCTCGCCGCCTTAATTTTTTCATAATAAGCTCTCGCCTCTTTTATAAAATGGGCCAAGGGATATCGCGGTTTATCAACAAGGTTAGATTTACCAAGCGGGTTCCCTAAACTTAATACGTGAAATCCTTGATCAGAAAATCGCTTCACCAGATGAGAGGCTATCCCTCCAAATGGCTCTCCAAAGATACCGGAAACTAAGACCAAAAGAGGTGCTTTGATAGGATTCCCACTACTATCATGCTTTAAAATAAGGTCAATATGAGATCGATTATTCTGATAAAAAGAATTGGCGACGGGAAAGCGAAGATAATCCGCCTGGAGGTCGTCTTTTACATATTTTGCTAAACGACAAGCTGAATGAACGGTCTGTGAATGTCCATCTTTCCATAAAGACACATAATTTTTTGAAATAATCCTAATCTCTGAAATGTAGTCAGTAGTGCAAAAACTATCAAAAGTAAAAAAAACTGATAAGAATAAGATTAAATAGCGCATCGATCTATTATTTTATTAAAAAAATAATAAGTCTACTTATCAGCTGTAAGCTTTTCTAAAATTCCTGTGGAAATCATTGATTTATCTGAAAACTCGCAAATTGATACGTTGTTTTCCAATTTATTTTTCATGACTAAAATATCCCCCCCAAAGTAATCAGTGCAAAGAAGGGTCCCTAAGTTTATTCCTCCCTTAAGGTTAATTTTTTTCAATTTCAATTTAGGTTGCGTAAAAATTTTAGTCGCGATGCAATTGTTATTATTTTTTAAACAATGAGATGATAGATAAAAACCTTTGTCTTCATTTAAATTAAAACTAAAGAACTTTCCAGAATGAGAAAAAAATACTTCGTTTCTCGAAAATTTTTCTCTTATCAGAAATTCATTTGCATGGATAACTTGAGTAAAAAAAGTAATAACTAATATCATCCACTTCATTTCAAATACTCCACCTCGAACGTGTTAGATATCAACATTTTCTCAGGAATATAAAACCGACCTGTTTCGGGGTTACAATTTTTCCTAAAAAATTCATTATAGCTGTCACATTGAGCCCCCCAGGAATTTAAAATCTCGTACTCAATTTTTCCATTAATGCACCTATGACCGACGACACTCATTGAATGAAGGCCGTGTTTTTTTGTTGTATCACACTTGAAAGTCTTTCCATTTATTCCAGAAAAATTGGCTTCTTCTTTTTCACTATCTTTCATGAAACCTGAACATAAACTAATAACTAATGGACGCTTTTTTTGTAGAATTCTTTTATTATAAATTTCACTAAATTTATTTTTGGATTTTTCTTTAAGATCTTTTGCTGAAGAAACTAAAGTATTACCAACAGGAAAACCTACCTCAATACATTTTAATTTTTTATTAAATTTAACACCTTTTTTGTCACAATTCCCCCCCAGGGTCGCCATGAAATAGTTTTGAGGAGAAAGATAATCATTGAAGCTATTAAGAAGGTGATTTATTTCATCTAAATTCATCCCTAAATCTAAAAGTCCTAACATTCCATAACCGGCCCCTTCAATCTCTTTTTGATTAAAACCACCAATATGACATCGATCGTCCTCTAGTAAGCTATATAATTCCATTAAAACGGATGATTCCTCACACATTTTTGCACTGCGTGCGCTTTCCAAATCTTCAATAATTTTGTTTTTTAAAAAGGTCTCAACATCTTTTGAATTAATACCCATAATGGTATCTGAAACCGGCTTAATTTTTGAAATTACTGGGGCAAGGTTTTTTAAATATTTTTTAGATCTTTCACTAAATGTTTCTTTAGATTCCGTGTTTTCATTTATATCAGTTTTAATTTCCTCCATTACTTTTTTTATTTCTTTATTAAATTTACAATTTACTTCTGACGTTGAAGATTCTCTAGTCATAACACCAATAAATTCTCGTAAGTTTAAAAAATCATCTGCATTTTCTTTTTTAGTTTGTTCGAAGAATGTTTTCATACCATTTGGTCTTTTAGACAAAGTTTCATATCTCCTCAAGATTGCAGAGTTGTTTATACAAGCCCCCCTTAGAAACTTTTCTAATTCAAAGTCCTTTAACTTTTTAGAGTCCTCATCTTCGCAAAAGATATTTAAGGAAGTAACTTCCATACTTTTGTGTTGAAGCTCTCTTGCAAATTTAATACGATCTTCCTTAGGAAGTGTGTAAAGTCTTTGGTAAAGGCGCCCTACTACTTCAAAAGTTTCTCCTCTTTGTTTTGGCCTTGCAATATTTTCCAATGGAAAATCTTTTGATAAACATAATCTTTTTTTACTCCTTTTCATTGCATCAAAAGTGCTACAAGTATCACCACCTTCGACAAACATTTTGGAATCTCCAAGTTTTCCCTTCACTAATTTTTTAATATTACCTGTTCGACCAGAAGACCCTATAAGGGCGAGTTGTTGATAGCTTATATTTTTCCCATTATCCGCACCTAAGGCGACACTCAGAGCGTTTGCGTAACAGGTACCAAGCCCACCCTGAGTTTGAGTTTTTTGGTGTTTAAGTGAAGAGGTAAAGAGAGATTCTTCCCCAAATGGATTTTCTTTGCAAGCGTTCGAAAATACGACTGAAGAATAAATTAAAATTATTGAGAAAAAGTAAAATTTCACTCTGTATTTACGGCATAATTCAATATTAAAATTAATGCAATTTTTAGAGGCACATAGCATAAAACATGAACTTTCTAAGTACTCATATTTAAAACATATTCAATAGAATATTTAAGCTAGCATCAACATAGCCGATAATAACAGTATGTTTTGGCGTCTTGTTATTACACTAATCTTATTTAGTTCTTGTGTCCCCAAAGAGGATGAAGTATCTCAAATTAAAACTTCAGATGATAGCTACGCAGTTGAGAAGAAAGAATTTGCCAACACAAAAAGTTCTTATGAAGAATACATAGATAATTTAAATGAAAATACTTCGCCTAAAGACATATTGTCACCTAAGCAATTTAAAACCAACCAATTATTAGAAAGAGTCGCTCAAGGAAATCCTCCTCCTAATGAATTGATTGTTCAACCAATCGCAGTCCCAATAGTTCCAGGCGGAATTCAAGTGGAAGGACAAAGTCCCATTGATCATGCTTTATCGTTAGATCATGAGATAGATAATAATTACTTGGAGCTATCATTTCAATTAGAGGCAGGTGATAGACTCTATATTCCATTCAAAAAATATTGCATCAATCAAAATGGCATTGGTTTTCATCTTTGCAAATACAACGCAATCATAGATTGGGGTGATAATGCAAAATCTATTATATCCAATGAGACTACACTTGGCGATGTTTTTCAAAGTTTTGTTATTCAAAATTCAAATAATCAACCAGCGACTGTTTTATCCCATACTTATACGAGTCAAAATAACTTCACCGTTAAAATAAAAGGGATTTTTGAGGGTTTTGGCAGTAGACGACATATCAATAGGGTTTTTAAAGACTCCCTTATAAGTGTAAACACCGTGGGAAATATTTCAATCCCGGACTTATCCTATGCATTTTATGATCTAGAACGCCCACATATAAGTTTAAATATTCCGAACATTTTAAATGTAAATAGTGCCACCTCTATGTTTGAGAACTCAAAATTAAAAAACCTAGATATAGGCTCATTAAATCTATCAAATACCTACTCGATGAAAAATATGTTCAAAGGAACAGAAATAAATGACTTAACCCTAAGAAGTCAAAGCTATTCAAACCTTATAACTATCTCCGAAATTTTTAAGAATAGTTTAATTAAGGGATCAATCAACAACTTGAATCGACTAGGAATGTCTAGTATCAAATTTTTTAACCAATCTTTTAAAAATGCTCGGATAAAACTTATCGATTTATCTCAGTGGAACTTCCAATCCGCGATAACGGTTAGTGAAATGTTTCATCAATTCATGAGTAAAATAGTACTAGATGCCGCGCCATTAAAAACACTTAGGATTCGCAGATCATTAAATAATGCTTTTACAAGTTCTCCAAATTACAAGCTTGAATGCCTTAATTACACAAATAGATCTTACGTATTTAATAAAAGATGTCCAAAGCCTAGAGAAGAAAAATATAGTTACAGCAAATATATATCTAACGAAAAACAAAAAAATAAAGACTGGTCCCCAGCTCCAGGAGCGATGAAACTTTCAATCGTAACAACAACAAAAAACCAAAGTGTGAAACTTCCTTTTTCTACCGACACCACATTAAGAATATTTTGGGGCGATAACCAAATGTCCAACGACTCAATTCACACTCATGAATATTCAACACCTGACACGTACTACGTAACGATCGTTCCACCAAATGATGGAATTCCAATTGATCTAAATAGAATTGATGATTCGTGGAAAAATAGTATCCGAGGTGTCTATAATTTTGGAAAAATAAACACACCTACTCTTGAAGGCCTATTTAAAAATTGTGCAAGGCTTGAATTTTTCAAACTAGGACAAAACTATACTCCTAAAGTGGATATCAGAAATTTTTCCTCTATGTTTTTAAACGCGATAAACTTAAGTAGTCTTGATTTAAGCAATCTTGTCACAGACTCTGCCTCAAATATTTCATCAATGTTTGAAGGAACAACCTCCCTGGAAAGGCTGAACACCAAAAACTGGGACACAAGTACAGTAACCAATTTTTCTAAGGTTTTTTTTAATTCAACATCAATAGAACAATTAGATTTAAGCCATTGGAATGTCTCTAGTGGATTAGATTTCACAAACACTTTTAAAAATGCCTCTTTTCTAAAACACCTAAATATCTCAGGCTGGGATATAGGGAGTGACGGCGTATCTGTAGATGAAATGTTAGCGAATCTCAATAATTTGGACACTCTTGACATTAGGGCACTCAGAGAACCTGAAGATGATGAAAATTTTGGACTTGAAGTAAATGGTGTATTAGTTATGTGTAGCTCTATGGATGGGTTTTGGGGTGATATACCTTGCGAAAACTTTGCATTTGAGTTCACCTTTTTAATACGAAATGGAGCGGAAAACCAAACACTGACTATCCCTACGCACCAGTGCGCTAACGGACAAGTATGCTATAGAAACATCACTGTTTGCTGGGGCGATGAAACCCCTGAAGTACCTTGTCAAAAATTTGAGGCTCCTTCAAATCAGATAAACTTGACTCATAATTATACATCTCCAGGAACTAAAAAAGTTATCGTTGATGGCGCTTCTTTCTATGGTTTTGGTACCGATACTTACAATGAAGAAGAGTATACAGTATATAAAAATGGATTAAAAAAAGCTCGATGGGGAGTTTTACCTGTTGTCAAAATGAAACATGCTTTCAGCGGTACTACGGCATTAAATAGTTTTTCAGCACCAAGAAGATACGTAAATGACACTAACCTAACAGACGTTTCTTTTTTATTTTATGATACAGAATACAATGGCGAAATAAATTTAAGTGGATTTAAGTTTCAAAAAGTAACTACCATGAGATCAATGTTTGAAAGTGCTAAAAGAGTAAAGAAAATATACTTCAATACAACAAACACTATTAAACGTCCTGTTGATCTTTATAAATTTGTGAAAAACACATCTGCATTAAATAAAATGACCGTTTTTAAATTTAAACCAACCCCTGATAATCCAGGAAACATGTCAATGCGCGAAGCTTTTTTTAACACAAATCTTGAGGAAGTTAATATTAATCATTGGGACGTCAGTAGAGTGAGTTCCTTAAACCAAACATTTAGATATTCAAATTTTAAAACTTTAAATCTTTCCTCTTGGACTCCTACACAAGTTAATGATATGAGCTTTACATTTTCTGAAATGTTTAATGTAACTCACATAAACATCGATGGCCCAGGATGGGCAAATATGCCTTTGGTTACCACACATACCTTTGCATTTAACGGGGCTGATTACCGTGAAGGAGGCGAAGGAGTATCCAAATTAAAAAAAATAATTGGAATACAAAATTTAGATGTAAGTAACTCAACCAACTTTAAGTGTTTTTTTCAGAAATTAATTAATTGGGAGTTTTCAGGAAAACTTAATTGGCACACTCCAAAATTGGAGAATTTCGGTTGGTTCTTACAAGGCGCCAAAAAAGTGAAAAATTTAGATATAAGTTCTTTCACACTCTCAAAAGTTACATCATTTAGATTCTCCTTTTATGGCACTGAAAACCTTGAGACCTTATCCATGCCATTAATTGGTATTCATCCCTTGGGTAATTCAGCTCCATTAATGCAAATGGATCGTGCCTTTTATAATACAAAGAAACTTAAGAAGATAGACGGGATAAGTAGCTGGGATACCAGCAAGGTAAGTAATTTTAAACAAGCTTTTTTGAACTCTGGAATAAGTAATTTTGATATCTCTGGGTGGGATGTTGGAAACGTGAATACATTTGAAGAAATGTTCAAAGGCTCAAATATACAAGTAGCCGATATGAATAATTGGAATATTAAATCAAATGAAGCCGTAGAAGAGGATACGGATCAAAGTACAAAAAATGTTCGCTTCAAGCACATGTTTTCACAAACTTCAAAACTAGGAAGGGTTATATTTCCAGAAGATCAATCCTTTGTTCTAGACATTGATATGCACGGAAGATTGTTTAATAATATCCAATCAACATTTGATAATAATAGTAATGACTATAAAGAATTTGTTCAAAGTATAGGCGGTGCATGGAACTTTATTTCCAATGCTTTTAAAAACTATAATTTAAATGGAATAATTCAAGCGACAGACAGTATCGGCACTATTACATCACAGACAGGTCAATTGTTTTCACAAGATCAATCCTTTGCATTTGAAGATGTACCAAATTTCCAACAAACTGTTCCAACAAACGCTCCACTTTTTTGCACGATGAGCAAACCACCAGAGCTTGTGGAAATTAATTTTAAAAATAATCCAATTGATAATTACAGAGAAATGTTTCTCAATTTTCAAGGTAGTTTAGAGCTTCAAAATTTCAAAATTAATAGCACATCAGGCAGTATTGAAGATATATTTAAAGGTGCCAACATTGAGTACCTGTCCTTTGATAATTTGAGTTTTGAAAACTTAGTGACAGGGGCGATACTAAATATTATGCCTCCCCATCAATTGTCGATGAATGAACCATCAAGTAGAAATTTCGCGAGTTTTAGTTTATCAACCGAGGCTGGCTCTCAACCAAGTGTTAAGAAGTTTGAAATTTCAAATGTTGATGTATTAAATAATGAAAATTTTGATATGTTATTCGCCACTTTTAATGGTTTGGAGGAAATAAAAATCTCTTATTGGACATGGGGGGAAAATATTCAAAGCGTTGCAAATATGTTTACAATTCAAAAAGCAAAACAAGTTTGCCTGCCAAATGGTTTCATTGATTCAGGAACAACTAATATAACCTCATTAAACTTTATGTTTAGCGGATTAGGATCACAAAATGAAGGTATAGGTCCCGCATTAAACTTAACTTCTTGGAATACTCAAAATATTGAAGATTTATCTTATATGTTTACCACTGCGAACCTCTCAAATGTAGATTTATCAGGCTGGAATGTAAGGAAAGTAGATACGGTCGTCAGTATGTTTCATGAATCCAAAATAAGCACTTTGAACTTAACTAATTGGTCTTTAGATAAATTAGTAGGATCGGGACCAATAAATGATGATAACGTTAAGGAGGCAGCACCATGGGTTTTTGTCTACGACTCCAAAATACAGAATTTTTTAAACCTAACTCGTAAACAAGGTGATTTAACTCAAATCTCCCTTTATGGGTGGGAACCAATTTTCACGAGAATACACGATTCACTACCATCTGCCTCAAGGACAGACTTTAGATTTGGGGGGTCTTACGGTGGTGTATTATATAGATTTTTTTGGGGTGGGGTAATTAACACTCAAACAACAGAAAAAGAATTAAATTGGATCAGAGTACTTTGTTCAATAGACGGATTTCCAAATGCAAGAAAAAATCCAAACAACTTTTTATCAGATCTTCAATCATGCTATTTGACTTGGGACAGCGACTTGACAAAATCAACTATTCAAAGAATTTTGGACTCAATCATTCTATGATTCCTAACAATTTAACAAAGCACAAAACACAGCACAAAGGGTGCTTCACAAAGGGCACAAAGTGTCTGTTGTGCCATGCTCTTTCACAAAGGGTGCCATGCTCTTTTGGTTTACACAAAGGGTGCCATGCTCTTTTGGTTTCGCATATGCTAAGCTTTTCTGCGTGAAGTCCTTGAGATTGGATATTTAAAAATGGGTTTTTTCAAAGCTTTTGAAAACTCGCTCGGAAAAATTTCTAAATCATTTATCCATTGTAAAAATTTTTGGTTATTAGAATTATTTTCATTATACAATGTGAAACCTATATCTTTTTTCTTAAAAATATAATGAAGACTACTAAATTCATATTCTTCACACACCCTAACCAAACCGGCCCGAATAGGGTTACGGTAAATATATTTTTGAACAAGTTCATAATAATTTTGATCTTTTATTAATGACCAATGATAACGGTCTCCAAAAATCCGATTTATTCGCCCTGTGCTTTTTCTAACCCCCTTCGATAGGCCGGAGTTAAAGTAATACATAAATTTGTCCAAATCGCAGTTAGGAGTCCATATTAACAAATGATAGTGATTATTCATTAGAACAAAAGATTGAATATTAACATTCACCTTCGAGCTTGCTGTTTTTAAATTTGTTAAACAAAGACTCCACACCTCTTTTAACGGTAGATCAAACCAATCCTTATTATTGGTCCTTATCGTTACATGATACGGAAATTCACTAGTTCTGATTATTGATTTTCTCGGCATTTAATCTTAGTGCAAAATTAATATCCAAATAAAAAGAAAATCTTTTTAATAATTCATTTTTGCACTTGCGAAACCAAAAGAGCATGGCACCTATAAGCACTAAAAGTAAATCTTTTTAATAATTCATTTTTGCACTTGCGAAACCAAAAGAGCATGGCACCTATAAGCACCTAAAAGAGCATGGCACCTATAAGGACCTATAAGGAGTTAATTTTGGTAATAGGAATCTTCTATTTGATGTACACATCTTGTTCCGACATCCGCTCTTTCCTCTTCATCTGGATTTTCAAGTTGAAGGAAATAAACTCCCGCGCCTCCACCATCACGAAAGCCTCCTCCGAATAAAAGGTGCGACTCATTATCTCCATTAAACAAGCTAGCTTTTGCAGCGTCTGCTGTCGTAGTACCAAAGGCTTCCCAAAGATATACTCTATCACTATGTAAATGATCCGTTTCAATTCCACTAGTTGTGCCGATTGGAAAAACAAAATCTGAAAATAGCATATTGCTCGTTGAAACCAAATCATTTTGCGCAGACGGCCTAATGGGAAGGCCTAAAGGTATATTCATGGAGTTTACAATGTCGCTCGCAGAGTCGATAACAAAGTTACGATCTTCAATATTATTGTCTTCATCTGTCATTACTATTCCAATGGATTTAGAATCCAATGTCAGACCGTCAGTAAAAAAGTCTTGTTGAAGAATATTATAAAAATCATTTGCAAAGGTATTAGAATTTAGAGCGAGCAGAGGATTAGAGCCGGATGAATATTCTGTATTCAAGAAAAAATCATTACTCCACTCTGATAGATTCCCAACATGATCTTGAATACCAAATCTACTTTGACAATTTTTCGTTAAGTTACTTCCCGTCATGATTGATCTAATCAATTTACTTTCCCCATCTCTCCATGTGAAACTTGCTAGATCTGTGGCAGTTACAGTTTCAGGGGTATTAACTGGAGGGTTGGTAGAACTCGTAAACTCATCGTCAATACCATTGGCACTTTGGGTATTACATCGACTAGTAGAGTTTAGACTCAAACCATTTTCTAGAATTTCAATTTCCTCGTGTGAGTAATCATCACTCCATAGCCCAAAAGCTCGTTGCTGTCTTCTAGTAGGCACATCAGGGCCTGGTGCGGAAATAATACTTTTATAACCTCTATACTCTGAAGGATTCGGATTCACAGAAACTTTAGACAATCCAAAACTCTTGAAGTGAGCATCAGTAACATCACATAATTCATCCGCATCCTCTTTTGATATATTACTTATTGGAGGAAGATGAACATTAGAAATACCAAAACCCAACTTTGAATAATTGGAACCTGTACTTACCTCATCCCAAGCGCCTTGTGTATCGACAGCGTTTGCAATATAACATTTAGCCTCTGCTCGATTATAATAAACTGCATTTATACTCGTCGGAGTAACATTTGTTGGCGCCGAATTGCCAATACAATCCAAGTCCTCATACTCTCCTTCTTCAAAAGCGCACTGCCTTTTTGAATAAGGGCAGGATAATTCAGATTGGTTTACTAGCATATCATAACCGATATCATAAAAAGGGCCACCAGAACCACTAGCTAGTTCTATTGCATACTCTCCTATATCATCTATCTCACTTCCATTTAAATCACTCATTCCAACACCGTGATATGCACATCTAAAATTATTGTCTTTTTCA
>DCQT01000039.1:511-15318 GCA_002323535.1 Bacteriovoracaceae bacterium UBA1511 | reverse complement strand
ATGGCCGAAAGCATCGACCTCGCCTCTCACTTTAAATACCACCAACAAAAAATACTGTTTTATTTCACGGCCATGAGAGATTTCAGGGATGAGTTATTAAAAGAAAAATTCAAGATTAACTACGACCCCTTTACAGACAAAACGAAAAAGAAAAGCTTCACCGACAAATTAAATGATTATCTTAAGAAAAATAAATTTACTGAGGTAAAAATATTTGAAATAGAAGATCACTTCTTTGACCGCGAGCTCACCTCATTTTTAGAAAAGAAAAAACTAAAAATCACCGTTATTCCCTCCCCTATGTTTCTGACCACCAGGGAAGAATTTAAAGAATATTTAGGCTCTGTGAAAAGACCATTTATGAAAACCTTCTATGAACGGCAAAGAAGAAAACACAACATTCTCGTTCGAGACGGAAAACCAGTTGGTGGCAAGTGGAGTTTTGATGAAGACAACAGAAAAAAACTCCCCAAAGGATTAACCCCGCCGGAGATCAAAAAGTTTTCTCCGAGTAAAAATCAGGATGATGTGCAATTAATTCTCGAGAAATATTTTTCTAAAAATCCTGGAAATACTGATGCCTTCTTTTTCCCAACGACTCATAAAGATTCGCTAAAGCTTCTTGATAATTTTTTCAAGGAGCGATTTGAGTTTTTTGGTCACTATGAAGATGCTCTTCACTCTGAGCACGCGTTCAATTACCACTCTCTTTTGTCCGCCTCAATGAATATAGGACACCTCCCTCCCAAGCTGATTCTCCATAAACTAAATCTTTTCCTTAAAAAAAATGAAATCCCTCTCAACTCCTTCGAAGGATTTATTCGACAAGTAATAGGTTGGAGAGAGTTTATTCGCGGTATCTATCACGAATTTGACAACGTTCAGCAAGAAAAAAACTTTTTTAATCACAAACGTGGACTCACTCAATCCTGGTATGATGGAACAACAGGGATTGAGCCTGTTGATGTGAGTATTAAAAATATAAATAAACATGGATATGCTCATCATATTGAACGCCTGATGGTTTTATCTAACATGATGCTTCTTTGTGAAATACATCCTCAGCAGGTCTTTAAGTGGTTTATGGAGATGTTTGTCGATAGTAGTGATTGGGTTATGGGACCAAATGTTTTTGGTATGGGGCAATTTAGTGATGGCGGGATTTTCGCGACAAAACCATATATTTGCGGGAGCAATTACATCTTAAAGATGAGTAACTACAAAAAAGGCCCTTGGTGCGATGTGATGGATGGGCTTTATTGGAGTTTTATTGATAACAAACGCGATTTTTTCCAAAAAAATCCTCGGATGGGCATGATGGTCAAATTATTTGATAAAATGCCTAAAGAAAAAAAAGATCGATTGTTTAAAGAAAAAAATAAATTTTTAAAAAATCACACAACAAAGGAATACGCATGAAAAACTATATTATTATCGGAGGGAACCGAGGAATTGGTGAAGTTATTGTTACTAGACTCTTAGAGCAGGAAGCAAATGTTCACCACTTTAGTCGATTTTCATCTGAAGGGCCAAGAGATCTAGGCTCTCTATATCATTCAACTAAGTTTGATGCCACAAAAGATGAATTTGACTTTGACCTCCCGGACCAAATAGATGGTTATGTATATTTACCAGGCTCAATTAATCTAAGACCTTTTGAGAGATATTCAATGGATGAATTCATGGATGATTTAAATATTAATCTTCTAGGAAATATTAAAATCCTTCAAAAGTTAATGCCCAAGCTAAAAAAGACGGCCGACTCAAGCTGTGTTTTCTTTTCGACGGTTGCCGTGGGACAAGGACTTCCCTTTCATGCAAGTATATCTAGTGCAAAAGGAGCAGTCGAAGGGTTAACAAAAACACTTGCTGCGGAGTACGCACCTAAAGTGCGTTTTAACTGCATCGCCCCCGGTTTAACCGAAACAGCGCTTTCAGAGAAAATAACCTCAAACCCTAAAATGAAAGAAGCTAGTGAAAAAAAACATCCGATGATGAGAATTGGACGACCTGAAGATATCGCTGAAATGGCATTATTTTTACTTAGTGAAAAATCAAGCTGGATGACAGGACAGATATTATCAATTGATGGCGGAATGAGCTCTATTAAGAAATAAAAAACGGCCCTTAATGGGCCGTCTTTTTTCGAAATTTATGGAGATTTACTAAAGCTTAATTGTATCAAACTCTAATTTAAAAACACCTTTTCTTGTTTTTTCATTATTAAACTCAACTCTTGCCGCTGAATCAATAACTCTAAATCCAATAGGCATTTTTTCTACACTGATATCCGCGTCGACAAAAAATGTCATATCAGGAAGCTCGAGAGTAAATTTTAATTTTTTCACACCAAGGTCACTCATGTAAACACTCACATCACGAATAAGTCCATTGGCCATAGAGTACTCCGCGTAACCAACCTTACTAGAGTTACCCGGAAGAAAATCTACAAAAAGCTTAAACTCTTCAACACTCATTTTATCCGCAGAAAAAACAAGAGAGCTCTCATCGCCTATGGAGTCTGGTTTTTCAATTGTTGCAGCTTTTGCGGCAAAAACAAGATCCGTCACTTTTTCAGTTTCTAAAAGAAGGTCCAGAACAACGTTTTCAGCGCTTAATCGAGTTAACTTTCTTGCTTGAATAACAGTGTTGATCTCATCAAGCTCCGCTTGAAGTCCTTCACAGTTTTGTGCAATCTCGAGGTGTTTTTGAAATTGAACATGAACTTCTTGGTTGGCATCTAATGAAAAAAGCGCCCAGTTTTCACAAGAATAAAAAGTTTTAGTTCTCGTAAATCCTGAGGCAGCATCCTCATCAAATCGACAAGTGTAAGGATTCCCCCTTCTAGGTCTTGAAGCGTAGTAACAAGTGATATCTGTTAGTCCTGCAGAGTCTTCGTAAGCTCTAACTTCTTCTTCTTTTTCCGAAAAGTCAGATTCAAGACTACTTAAGTTTCTAAGATATTGATCCCTAATTGAACCAGCGGCCATAACAACCTCTGAGGCACCAAGAATTTTTTCTTCAATAGACATCTCTTTTGTAAATTCTTTTGGAAGAAACTCAGAGTAATCTAAATTGGTATATAGATCACTCCACTCAGCCGCAGTGGACCCATCCATAGGGTTAAAAACGAGATCTTTTACGTCCTCACGCTCTGGCACGACGACAATGGTGGCTGCACGAACCATGGGTGAAACCATTGAAGATGTAGAAAAAGGAATAACCGTAGGTTTTTTGAAAGTAAAATTTTCAACAACAGGGTTTTGAGCAACACGTCCACAAGAAATTAACAGAAGAGATACAAGGATTGTATTTAAATTTTTCATCTTAAACCTCTCATTAAAAATACATATTGAAATCAACTGAATAAAGTGGATCTTTTACCACGTTAATTCCATCGATCACATTTGTGTAAGTGAACATAATTTTAAGTGGTGCAGGAAACGCTTTTTTTCTAAATAGATAAATCGTATCTAGTCCAGCTGTTACTTGCATACTTTGCATTTCTTGTTTTGTTTCTTGAGTTAGCCATTCATATCTCTCACTTGAAAATTCACTACCTGAGTAACGATCTTTTTCTTTTGATTGATAAGAATATCCAGCGCCAAGATTGAACCCTTTGTAGCTCCAATTACCCGCAAGCTGAAGGTTTGCTACGTTTCCAAGATCTCGGTTTGTATTCCAGTCAATATCCGGAGTTGCACGTGAGTAGCTTACCTCAGGTATTCTCTCAGCATTAGTATCAGCAAGTTGCCATTGGTAACCAAGGCCACCTGAGAAAGTGAAAGAATCAGAAACTTTGTAATCCACAGCAACGCCAAGACCTAAGTCAGTTTGATCATCCCCACTGGCCACATCAACAACTTCCATTACATTTGCGTCTTTCCCCGTAGGAAGTGTCACATCTACTTGAGAAGTAATCATAAGCTGATCATCTTGGTAGTTATTGTACTTACCAACAAGTTTAATATCTCCAAGCTCATCTTTTTCTTCACCAACTGGAGCAAGGTACCCATACTCATTAAGCTTTTCAGTAATAGGCATAGATAACTTATTCATTGTCTCTACAACTTTAGATGGAACACCACTATCGTTGAGTGTTTGAATCATCTGAGTATGAAGAGCTTGGTTTTGTTGAACAACGCCAGTTTTAATCTTCATTGAAGATTTAATTACTGGTACAGCAGCAGCAACCGTGATTTTTTTCGTTAAACCAAAAGCAAATACAGGAACTCTGGCCGTCGCCGCAACTCTCACATCACCCGTTGAATAACCAAATGAATCATCAAAGTCTTTTCCAAGTCTATGCATGACATTTAAAATACTCGCTTTATCAAAGTCGGTTTTTTTAGAATCATAAACTTTTTGAAAAGTTATTGTACTATTTAAAGCATTTGCCAAAACAACGGTTTCCCCATTTTCATTCAAACGCTGTGAAGCACGAGCAAAAAGTCCCTTCATACTTAGGTTTCTAATTCCCTTAGGAAGAACCTTTGCTGTAGGAAACGAAAACGGAGCTTTCAAGTCGCCGGCAAAGCAGGAGCTGGCCATAAGACCTGCTCCAAGAGTTATTGAAATAATTTTTCTCATACTAATCACCAACTAACGACAAGACTTAGCAAGTTCAGTGAAGTCTTTTCCAGCAGCGATGTCACCAGCTTCACACTTATCTTTGCTTGCAGCACAGTCCATGATGAATTTAAAGTCTTCTTTTGCTTCTGGAGTTTTAGTTGGGAAAAGCTTTGCAATAAAAGCATCACCTTTTTCGCTGATTAGCTTAACTGATCTAAAAATATCACAGAAGTCCCCTCTTTCTTCAAGCTCTGCTAAAACGTCAAGAATATAAAGAGTTGTTGTCGAGTTCTTTGATGTCTCAACACCGAGCTCGTCAACGTACATTACTGTGTTGTCATATGCTGTAAAAAGAGCATCAAGAGCATCGTCAGTTGTGAAGTTTCCAAGTCCTACAAGTCTTGCAATCGCCGCTGGAACTGCATACTTTGTTTTACCAATCGTTCTGTAAGCACCGTAGTTCGCTACAGTTTCGTCTAATTTAATAACTGTTTCAAGATTTCTCATTAACTCAGGAAGTTTTGAGATTGATGAAGTAATTCCATTTGTTTTTCCCCATCTCGCTAGGTTTATCGCGTACTGGTAGTGAGCAAAAGCAAGTTCTGCTGGAGTTACGTCAGATGCTGGAACACCTGTAGAAGAAGATAGAAGAGAAATTGCACTTTTTGCTGAAGTATAAGCTTCTTTATAAACACTTAACTTTTGCTCTTTTGAGCTGACTTTTCCACCAAAAAAGTAAAGTGCTTTTGCTTGATCAACTTTTCTTAGTGCTTGTGTTTTAGAATCAGTTGCTTGAGTTGCTAAAGCTTTATATGCATCAGCTGCTTCTTTTGCGTATTGAGCTTTTTCTCCCCTTTTAGAAAAAAGAGTGTTCGCTTGCTCAAGCGTGTTTGAAAATGCGTTAGCAGATAATGCTAAACCTAAAACGAAAGTAGAAATTCTCATAAATCCTCCAAATATAAATTTCTGATTGCAAGGTGTAGTCCTCTATAGACCACTATTTCCAGGTAGAAAAAAAACTATATCTTTTTAGGTAGTTAGTGAATGTAAAAAATACTCGATTGAGGAAAAAAAGGAATAAAGCTTAATAGCACACTCAGAAAGTCATCTTTTACAACAACAGGCGTCATTATCTTTGAAGGACACCCTCCCTCGTCTTTTTTAAATAAAACTACTTCCTCTCTCGAAAAAGGAGCTTTAGGCATCCAAATAAGTTCATTTTTTAAATCATCCACTGGCTTTGATTTGCCCAAAAGAATTTTCGATCCAGGGCACCCACTTTGAGAAATTACTACCGAGGATGAGCAACTTGTAAAAATAAAAATAAAAATTAGAGGTCGAATCAAAACATACTCTCTTTAGGGGCTTTAAAAGAAAGTACATAGTATCTCGGCGCCACAAAGCCAAAGGTGAATAAAGGCCAAAGGTATGATGAAAGTTTGTTTACTCTTTTTATTTTTAGAGAAGCGACAGATTTAAGATCTAATTCATCTGTTATTTCTTTAAAATCGACAATGACTTTTCTGGGCATTGTGCCCCATAGATAAAAATTTGTGTCAAACTTTTTTTCATACTCGATTTCATGTCCCTGTTGGCCAACAAAGTTCACAGGTACATTAGAGGTATTAATAAATTCAACATGGGAGCATGAAACGAAAAATAAAATTAGAATTAAAGACTTCATTTAATTTTTAATTCCTATCCTTTCAAAGTGATCATTACTGTTTTGTGTAATTCCTTGATATGCACTTAACCCATCAAGAACAGTTTCAAGATTGGATGTGGCGTAAGCCATCTTCATTGACTTTTTAGTTAATCTCAACGCCTGATAAGAATTCCGTTTTACTTTTTGGGCCAGTTCTATTGCCTCATCCCATAAAGTCTCTTTTGAAACAATTTTATTTAATAGTCCCATATCAAGAGCACTCTTTGAATCATATTTGGCGCCAGTAAAAAACATCTCCATCGCTTTAGAGTAACCGACTACTCGAGGAAGAAAAAAAGTTCCTCCATCTCCGGGAACAAGCGCCAAAAAAGCAAACGATTCACTAAAAAATGACTCTTCACTTCCAATTCGCATATCGCACATACAAGCGAGGTCCACACCTGCCCCAACGGCACCACCATTTACAACAGCTATAATTGGTGTATTGATGCGCTCTATTGTCCTTGGAATTTCTTGAATTCCCCATTCATAATTTTTTTGAAGCTCAATAGAATCGCCAGAGAACATTTCTGTTTTTGTTTTCATGGCCTTCACATCACCACCAGCACAAAAAATATCTCCCTCTCCTCCAAGAAGAATAACTTCGACAGTTGGATTTTTATCAAGGTTGCTCAACTCAGACACGAGAGCAATTATGACGTCATTATCGAGCGCATTTTTTTTGGAGAGATTATTAATTTTTACAGTTGCAATGCCTTCTTGAATACCAACCTGAACTTTATTATTTTCCACAACTATCTCCAATAGCATGATGAACCTTTGAGCTACTCGTTTTGCCTAGAAATTCAAATATCTCACTTGAGGAATTTTTTAATTTGTATAGATCCACCCCTGTTTCAAAACCTAAGTCATGAAGAAGGTGAACAAGATCTTCCGTGGCCAGGTTTCCCGTCGCGCCATGAGCGTATGGACAACCACCAAGTCCTCCAGCAGAAGAGTCAAATTTTCTAATACCATATTCAATTGATGTCATGACATTTCCCAATGCACGAGAATAAGTGTCATGAAAGTGCATAGCGAAACGACTAAGATCCCATTTCTTTTCTAATCTTTTGATAAGACTTTTTACTTGGTTTGGGTTTCCCACACCAATGGTATCACCAATACTAATTTCATCCACGCCCCAATCAAAAAGCTTCTCACATATTTCAATTACTTTATCCTCATTTCCCTTCGTTTTACCTTCATAAGGGCAACCAAAGGCGGTAGAGACATAGCCTCTAACGGAAGTAGAAGTTTTTTTTGCTTCAGCTAAAACTTCACCGATCAAGTGAAGAGACTCCTCAATAGTTGAGTTAATATTTTTTTTATTAAAAGTTTCGCTGCTAGCGGTAAAAACCGCAAAACGATTGGCACGGCACTCAATCGCACGATTAAGACCTTTGACGTTTGGTATCAGCGCAGAAAAATTTCCAGCGAGTTTATTATTATATATCATTTGAAAAAGTTCCGCCGCGTCACTTAATTGAGGAATACGGTCTGCACGGACAAAGCTTGAAACTTCAATATTATCAATCCCGGCCCCAAGAAGGTTTTCCACAAATCGATATTTCATCCCAAGGGGAATCGGCTTTTTTTCGTTTTGAAGTCCATCTCTTGGGCCAACTTCAATGATTTGTATTTTTTCACTCATGATGAATTATTCCTTTTTCCCCTCACCAAGAACAATTAGCTCAACGTCACCCTCGACAAGATCCCCTGCCTCATACAAGACTTTTTCAACCACAGCATCACCTGGTGATTTTATTGTATGCTCCATTTTCATCGCTTCCATGACTAAGAGAGCTTGGCCATTGGAAACCGTCTCACCTTCATTAATAAGGACTTGTAAAACCTTACCCGGCATGGGGCTTTTTAATTGCCCTTCCTCTTCGCCGCCGCTGACTTTACCTAGGGATTTTTTGGGACCATGAAGAAGGTAAGAGCGCCCCTCAACATCCAGGTGAACTCCTTTTTGATCCGCGTGATAGTGCGCCACTTTTTTAACGCCATTAACGTTAAAAATAATTTTGTTCTCTAAAGAATGGAGAACTTCTACTCTTGTTTCTTGCTCATTGAATTTAACGAAGTACCCATCAGAGTCTTTTTTAAACTCGGCCCCATCAATCAAATTTTTACCAAGCATTAATTTTTTTGCCATAACTTAATTCCTAAATTTTTGAAGTTCGTCTTCAATAAATTCCTCTACGCTAGAATTAGACTGAGAGATATTGGTCTTTTTGAAAACGCCTCCACAAAACATTCCATACAAAGAATTCTCTACCGGGAAATTTCTTTTTTCACATTGCTCAAATAACTCTGGGTGCTCATCAATGAAATTCGTCCAGGTTTCTCCTTCTTTAAAAGCCTCTGAGCCAAGAACCTTTTTAAGATAAAGCCGATTATTTTTTAGCCCAAGAAACGGATAATCATTTAATGCTTTTTGCATTTTTGAAATGGCCATCCCACGGTTTTCAGCGTGAACAATCAGTTTAGCAATCATTGGGTCATAGTTAACTGTGACCTCATCTCCGTTTTGAATCCCTGAATCAAGTCTCACTCCAGGAAGATCACTTTTTCCCACAACAAAAATTTTTCCCGTGGTTGGAAAAAAGTTATTTTCTGGATCTTCGGCATAAATTCGACATTCAATGGAGTGCCCACGCTGAGAGATCTTTTCTTGCTCATAAGGAAGTTTTTTTCCCTCGGCCACAAGAATCTGCATGGCAACAAGATCAACTCCTGTTACTTCTTCAGTAATTGGGTGTTCTACTTGAAGACGGGTGTTCATCTCTAAAAAGTAGTAGCTCCCATCTTCATCAAGAATAAATTCAACTGTTGCAGCACCGCGATAATTGATAGCTGAAGTAATTTTAACTGCGTCTGTGCAAATAGATTCACGAATCTCTGGCGTCAAGGCCACCGAAGGCGTTTCTTCAATAATTTTTTGATAACGCCGTTGAATAGAGCACTCTCGTTCATAAAAATGAAGATGATTTTCATGGGTATCACTCATCATTTGAACTTCAATGTGCCGAGGCTTTGTGATGAACTTCTCAATTAAAACATCACCATTAGAAAATGAACTCAAGGCTTCACTTTTGGCGCTTTCAAGACTGGCCGAGAAATCCTCCTCTTTATGAACAATTCTCATTCCTTTTCCGCCACCACCAGCAGTCGCCTTAATTAAAACAGGAAATCCAATAATCTTTGCTTGTTTTTTTAAGTTGGCCGCAGATTGATCATTACCGTTATAGCCAGGGATTACTGGAACACTGATCTCCTGCATTTTGGTTTTGGACATTATTTTATCACCCATGAGTCTTATGTGCTCAGATGTTGGGCCAACAAAAATAATCCCTGCTTTTTCAACGAGCTCACAAAACTCAGCATTTTCTGATAAAAACCCGTACCCTGGGTGAATCGCCTCCGCACCAGATTCTCTGGCGATAGAAATAATTTTTTGTTTATTTAAATAGGTCTCTCCTAAAACACCTTCACCTAGAGAAAAAGCCTCGTCGGCCATTTGCACGTGCTTGGCATTTTTTTCATCTGGCGTAAAAAGGGCCACCGTTTTTATTCCTAAAAGTTTTGCCGTATGAATTACTCTGCAGGCAATTTCACCTCGATTGGAAATAAGTAATTTTTTAATTTTTTGTTCTTTTAATTGTTCACTCATTATTTACCTTGAACCCAAGAAGGTTTTCTTTTTTCTAAAAGCGCACTCATCCCCTCTTGCCCTTCATCACTAATACGAACGCTAGCGATTAATTCACAGGCGTAACCAATTTTTTGTTGATCAGTGCTTAGTTCATGAGAAATTTTTGACACTAATTTTTTGGCGAGCACTCTAGCGGTTGGTGCTGATGACATGACTTGTTTTACATACTCTTCAATCATTGTTTCCGCTTGCTCCGCTGTTTCTGCGACTTCGTGAACAAGCCCAATCTCTTTTGCTTTACCTGCAGAAAATCTCTCGCCGGAGATAAAAAATCGGCGGGCCTGGGACTCTCCAATTTTTGAAATCACAAAAGGAGAAATAACCGCAGGTAAAATACCAAGCTTTACCTCACTTAAGGCAAAAAATGATCTTGTGGTGGCGACAGCAAAATCAAAACAGCTGGCCAGTCCAACACCGCCTCCCATTGTGGCCCCATCAATTAGACCAATCACAGGTTTTTGGCAGTTATTCATTGAAGAGAGCATCCCTGCGAGATTTTTTGAATCAGCGAGGTTTTCTTCCATTGAGTAGCTCACCATTTTTTTCATCCAGTTGAGATCCGCCCCAGCGCAAAATGATTTCCCAGCGCCTGACATCACAACGGCACTGACGGAATCATCACTACTCACGTCATTAAAAAATATCGTTAATTCATTAATTAATACTTCATCAAAAGCATTGTGAATTTCAGGGCGATTAAGAGTTAAGTAACAAATTCCTGAATCTTTTTTTTCAACACTGATAAAACTCATCCCAATCTCCTACATTCTAAAAACGCCAAACTTAGTTGGTTCAATTTTTTTGTTCATTGAGACTTTGATCGCATAACCTAAAATTTTCCTGGTATCTTCCGGAGCAATGATTCCATCATCCCAAAGTCTTGCCGTTGAGTAATAGGCGCTTCCTTCTTTTTCATATTTTTGCTTAATCGGTTTTTCAAACTCCGCTACTTGTTCAGGAGTCATCGGCTCTTTACCTTTCGCTGCAAGTGCTCCTTGACGAACGGTGCTTAAAACGCCAGCTGCTTGGTCTCCACCCATGACGCTAATTCTTGCGTTTGGCCACATCCATAAAAATCGCGGACTATAGGCACGCCCACACATTCCGTAGTTTCCAGCGCCAAAACTTCCACCGATAACTATTGTAAACTTAGGCACATTTACTGTAGACACCGCTGTCACCATTTTTGCGCCATGCTTAGCGATTCCTTCACTTTCATATTTTTTCCCCACCATGAAACCGGTGATGTTTTGAAGAAAAACAAGCGGGATATTTCTCTGGCCACATAATTCAATAAAGTGCGCGCCTTTTTGAGCACTTTCAGAAAAAAGAATTCCATTGTTGGCAACAATACCAATTTGCTGTCCAAACATTCGAGCGAACCCACAAACAAGTGTCGTTCCATATTTTTGTTTAAATTCTTGAAACTCACTTCCATCTACTAAGCGAGCGATAATTTCTCTGACATCAAATGGAATTTTTGAATCTTTTGAAACAATGCCAGAGATTTCTTTGATGTCATACGCAGGTGCGACAACAGGTTTTTTCCCCATGAACTGCCCAGCGAGTTTTCCCTCACTTTGATAATTCAGATTTTCCACAATGTTTCTTGCCATAATCAAAGCGTCATCTTCCGTTTCGGCAAAATGATCAGTCACGCCACTTTCAAATGAATGCACTCGAGCTCCACCAAGTTCTTCCGCTGTAACTTCCTCTCCAGTCGCGGCCTTAACAAGAGGTGGGCCTCCAAGAAAAATGGTGCCATTGCCTTTGACAATAACACTTTCATCACTCATGGCGGGAACGTAAGCACCACCGGCGGTGCAACTTCCACAAACGATCGCAATTTGAGGAACCCCTGCAGCAGACATTTGCGCTTGATTAAAAAAGATTCGACCGAAGTGATCTCGATCCGGAAATACTTCATCTTGCTTTGGTAAAAATGCGCCCCCAGAATCCACTAGGTAAATACAAGGAAGCCTATTTTCAAAAGCAATCTCCTGAGCGCGAAGATGTTTTTTTACTGTGATCGGAAAATAAGTTCCGCCTTTAACAGTAGCGTCGTTTGCGACAAACATACAATCCACTCCGTGAACTCGTCCAATGCCCGTCACAATCGCTCCACTTGGAACATCCATCCCTTCATAGAGGTCATGGCCAGCTAGCTGAGATAACTCCAAAAATGGCGAATCATCATCGAGGATCATTTCAATTCTTTCACGGGCCAACTTTTTTCCTCGTTCATGATGACGAGAAACGTAAACTTCTCCGCCTCCGAGGCGAACTTTTTCTAATGATTGATTTAATTTTTCCAGATGAGATTTTTGAACTTCGGCGTTTTGTTTATATGCTTCGCTAGAGGTTGAAACTTTAGTCTGAAAGACCTCCATGGGTGCTCCTTAAAATATGATTTAACTACTTATTTTTACAGGAGCTAGTCTTAAATTTTTAGGACATCTTGGCAAGACGTGGCGAGGCAAATTAGCGCCCTAATTCACCTTAAAACCACGTATTTGATCATTTATGCGGCCAAATCCTCCAAGGCGCTGAACTCACCGGCCAACCAGTCTTTCATTTTGCCCTTAGCGCGCATATGAAGCTGGCTTACCCGGGATTCCGTAATTCCTAAAATATCACTAATTTCTTTAAGATTTTTACTTTCAAAATAATAAAGAACCATGATGGTTTGTTCACTCTCGGTCAATGATTCCATTGTCTTGAGAATGTATTCTTTTGAGGAATTAAGGCTTACGTTTCTATAAGGGTTATTTTTATATATGTTTTCTACGTAACTTGATTCATGCGAGGTCTTTTCCGTTTTTAAACTAGCGTAATCATCATAGCAAATGACTTGCGCCGGCGAGATCAAATGAAGCATTTGATAGACCTTCTCCTCTTCGATTTTTAAATCTTTAGAGATATCCTTTGGTGTTGCCCTCCTACCAAGATCACTTTCTAGTTTTGAAATACTTTTTTCAATCATGCGCTCTTTTCTTCGAATACTCCTTGGAACCCAGTCCTGAGCACGCAGTTCGTCTAATATAGCGCCGCGAATTCTATGCTCCGCATATGTTTTAAACTTTGTCCCTTTATCTGGCTCAAATTTATCAATCGCATCTATGAGTCCAATGACGCCACAGCTAACAAGGTCATCATATTCAACATTTGGTGGAGTTTTTCGAACGATTCTTCTAGCCACAATCCTCACTAGGGGCATGCACTCGACAATCATTTGCTGTTTTTTGGCCTTCGAACGAACCTTTTTCGTAGGGGAAGGGAATTGAATCACATTTGTTTTCGCTTTTTTCATTCATTCTCCAAAGCTTGAGTTTTTTGTACCCATTTAAACTCACCTTCCCCTTGTCGGTGTTTCAAAAAAGTACTTGAGTCTTTTAATCAGACTATTCCCCGAATTCATTTAAGAAAAGAAAATTTATTTTTGGCGCTAGCTCTTAGCATGCTTAGTTAACTGAAATTACTTGCTTTCTTCCCCCCATTTTTAATGAATCAAAAATATTTGGTAAATAATTTTTAGTGCCTCAAAAATTTGTCAGTGATGGGTTTTGGGCCTAGCATGGAAATGATTTTCAAAATAACAAGGATCAGTTTCATGGAAAAAATATCTTCAATGGATGATTACACTTCTCAATATAATAACTCCATCACAGAAAATGACGCTTACTGGGCCTCAGTTGCAAAAAACCTCCATTGGTTTAAACCATTTTCAAAAGTAAGCTCTGGAAATTTTAATGATCTTAAAATTAAGTGGTTCGAAGATGGAACAACCAATCTTTCTTATAATTGTTTGGATCGTCACCTTGAAACGAAAAAAGATAAAAATGCACTCGTCTACGTAAAAAATGATCCCGATGCAGAAATTGAATTTATCACTTACGAGGAGCTTCATACCCGCGCCTGTCAGATGGCGAACCTTTTAAAAGAAGCCGGTGTAAAAAAAGGTGACCGAGTTATTTTTTATATGGGCATGACGCCTGAGCTTATGACAGGAATACTTGCATGCACACGAATTGGTGCTATTCATTCTGTAGTGTTTGGTGGTTTTTCGGCTAAGGCCCTGAGCGATCGGATTAATGATTGTGGAGCAAAAATTCTTTTTACAAATGATGTCTCTCTTCGTGGGACAAAAAAAATTCCACTTAAAGAAATTACAGACGAGGCATTAAAGACCTCACCCTCCATTGAAAAGGTTTTTGTTCAACGAGTAGACCTTGAATACGACACACCTATGACAATGGATAGAGACTTTTATCTAGAAGATTCCATGATGGAGTTAAACGCGGAATGTGATGCCCTGGCCCTTGATAGTGAAGACCCACTTTTTATTTTATACACCTCAGGCTCTACGGGAAAACCAAAAGGTCTTCTTCACACCACCGGTGGATACATGACCTACGCCTACCACTCATTTAGAAATGTTTTTCAAGTTGAAGAAAATGATATCTATTGGTGCACGGCCGACATTGGTTGGATCACAGGACACACCTACACAACTTATGGGCCGTTATTAAATGGCGCCACGACCGTTATGTTTGAAGGCGTACCAACCTGGCCTGATGCAGGAAGAATGTGGGGGATTGTAGATAGATTAAAGGTAACCCATTTTTATACCGCACCTACAGCCATTCGTGCACTAGAGGCTCAAGGGCTGGAGTTCGTTACTCCTCATAGTCTTGATTCACTAAAAGTTTTAGGTACGGTTGGTGAGCCAATTAATGAAGAAGCTTGGGAGTGGTACAACAAAAATATTGGAAAATCTCGCTGCCCTATTGTTGATACTTGGTGGCAAAC
>DCQT01000039.1:0-136 GCA_002323535.1 Bacteriovoracaceae bacterium UBA1511 | reverse complement strand
TCCTTGTTATGCGACTCTTCCCCTTCCTGGAGTTGAGCCAGTGCTTATGGACGCAGATGCTAATGTAATTGATGAGACAAAGGCTTCAGGAAATTTATGTATTAAACGGCCGTGGCCTAGTATCGCAAGAACAATT
>DCQT01000089.1:2626-3800 GCA_002323535.1 Bacteriovoracaceae bacterium UBA1511 | reverse complement strand
GCGCAAACTGGAAAGATATTAAGGTGATTTTTGAAACTCCACTGTTTGTTCTTTTCCGTCAAAAGTAAAAGTTATTGTTGAATAAGAATAAACAGTTTCTTCTTTTGGAAAGTTTTTAAATTTTGTTTGGCATTGTTGTCTATTTTCATATCCAACAATTCCAGTTCTTGTTTTTGTTTTTTGGTTTTCGTTTGCTATAGCACCTCCGACTAATGCGCCAACTGCAGCGCCCCTATCTTTTTTTGTTACGGCTTTGCCAATTATACCTCCTAAAACCGCTCCACCCACGACTGCGCCTACATCAGGTTGTGACTGAATTTTACCATAGATAGGTACTTTTTGAGTACTACAACTCTGATAGGGTATTTGTTCAAAAACAGTTTGGTTTTTATAAAAATCAGTTATTTTCGCTCCCTCAATGCTGACTGTTAAACCAGGGTAGCTGTAAGAATTACACTTTGAGATTAACATGTTGTAACCGGCCTCACTACGCATGCCCCAAATGCCGTCAGCGTTAACCCCCACTAATTGCTGCAAGCGCTTTATGGATAAAATTGAGGCAGTGGATTGTGTAATTGATTTATAAATTGAGTTTGCAACAGAAATTTGTGCGCAATCGTCTGCAAATACTGGAGAACTAAGCAAACATAATAATACAAAAAGGTTAGTTATTTTAGTCATCAATAATTTTCAACTCCAGAGTTATATGATAAATACTTTATTTTGTGTTGTTAATAAGAAACATTATGGCCACTGCAAAAGCAAGTAGAGCGAATGCCCAAAATATCCCTTCAAAAGATGTTTCTACCGATCGGGATGGCCTTGTGAACGTTTGTTGACCCTGAATAGGTTGGAAAAGTTTATCTCCAATTACTAGTTTTTCTATAACTTTTTCTTCGTCGGACATTACTCTAGTGTCGACTTCACTATCATCGATTTGGGTATTAACTATGCTACTTCGAATAAGCGATAGTAGTCCTCTATCCATATATTCTTCATCTATACCGCGGGCGGCGCGATAGACAAGAATTCTCTTACTTTCTTCCAAACTTTTTAGAGAATCTTCTAATTCTTCGTGAGAAATTCCAAAATCGACCTGATTTAACTTATCAGTATCTGGATCGTATGAAGTTTTACATCTTTTAATCAAATCAATTAATATTCTTGATTTACC
>DCQT01000089.1:2034-2294 GCA_002323535.1 Bacteriovoracaceae bacterium UBA1511 | reverse complement strand
GATGTTTTTTGGCTTTCTGTAAAAAACGTAGAGTTTAAGTACTCAACTAGTTTTAAGTTCTTACCAATATTTTCGCTTACAAAAAGATCAGCAACTTCTTGTTCATTTGTTGTTAAGTCTTCTTCCAATTCTTCATTTTTAATGCCTAGTTCTGCTAATTCCGAGTTGAAATTTTCCAAAAATGAAAAATATGTTTCCCTTTTTGTATCTTTCCCAATGTTTGGAAGTGTATACAATATTCTGTAGAGTACTTTTACACT
>DCQT01000089.1:0-1637 GCA_002323535.1 Bacteriovoracaceae bacterium UBA1511 | reverse complement strand
ATTAAATGAAGCCATACTCGAATGAAGACGGCTTAATTTTTCGACAAGCAACGATCTTTTTTTTCGCGTATCCATTTTGTGCTACTGGTAAAAAGGCTAAATTTTCTTAATTTATAATAACGATTTTTTAAATATAAATTCAACAAAAACTGTTATATTCCCCTCTGGAACATGGCGATTGCAACTTTTGGTTGAAGTTAACTCAATCTTAAAATAGCAAAAGACTAAATGGTTCTTTAGTTGGTCAATTTTGAAGTGGTCAAGAAATTAAATGAAATATCTTCCATTTACAAAATACTCTTTTAGTGGAAGTCCTGTAGCATGTCCAATTTGTGGAAACTCCAAAAGAACACAAATTAGTAGGTATGACAGGCGATTTAAAATTTTACCTCAATCCAAATGTGACGAGTGCGCGTTGGTACGTCATGAGTTCATGCTCTCAGATGAGCAGCTTTCCCAATACTATTCGACAAGTTATCGCTCCGACTATCAATGGGTAAATTCTGCTCCAACTTCACGCCATATTGAGAAAAGAGTTTCTGAAGCAAAAACTAGATTAAACAATCTTAATCCTTATCTAAAAAAAAATCCGAAGATTTTAGATTTTGGATGTGGATCTGGTGAGTTTATAGAGCTTGCGCAAAAAAAGGGCGCACTAGCTACTGGGTTTGAACCGGGAGATTTATATGCAGCATACGCCAGAGATCAAAAACGTTTAGATGTCCAAAACTGTGGTTGGGAAAACTATGATCAGAAAAAAAAAGTGGATGTTGTGACTGCGTTCCATGTTTTTGAGCATCTAATTGATCCTTTGAAAGCTTTTCAAAAATCTATTAGCTGGCTTAACAAAAACGGGCTCATTTATATTGAGGTACCCAATATGGCCAAGGGACTAAAACTTAAAGGTTTTGGCTCACTTCACATGGCCCATACAATTGGTTTTGGCCGGTACAGCTTAGAATTGCTTGGCGCCTATTGTGGTATGAAAACTATAGAGGTATTTGATGAATTTGACATAGGCATGATATTCACAAAAGGGATACCAAGACCTTTAGAAGAGATCAAAAAGAATTCGATAGACGAATTTGCAAATATTAACTTTAAACAAGTTAATAAGCAGTTCTGGCTCTACAGCACTAGGAAACTATTCGGTAAGCGTTACAAAAATAGCTTCATAGTGCAATAGAAATGCCAGATAAGGGACACCAGTTTGTAAGTTGGCAAAGAAACCGATTATACAGCTTCACTTTCTGTTTTTGAGCTGCGTAACAACTCAATGTTAGAGTCCAACTTTTCAAAAACCTCACCTTTGTGACCAACTTCTTTGGCCGTCTCCAATGCTATTTTAGCATTTTCGACATCTTTGATTTCGATTAAGGTCGTAATAATACTTATCCAAAATCCAGCAACTGAAGGATTACTTTCAATTGCAGTCCTTAAAAATTGCACTCCCATAGCTGGCTCACCTAATTTTGAACAAAGAAGTCCAAAATTATGATTTGCATCTGCGTGACTAGGATCTGCTTTTAAAATTTCTAGGTATTTTTCACCAGCGAGTAGTAAATCACCTGCTTCATGCGATGAAATAGCGCTTTCTAGCGCTGCGTCGACATTATCTAACATTTATAAAATCCCTT
>DCQT01000079.1 GCA_002323535.1 Bacteriovoracaceae bacterium UBA1511 | reverse complement strand
ATCACTATCGCCCGATAAGTCTAGATCTCCATCACTATCGCCGGATAAGTCTAGATCTTTCTCTTCAGATACCTCTTGTGAAACTAGGTTATTCAAATCTTCTTCATCGGGGTCCGTGGAAACAAGGTCTTCCTCAGTATCAAAACTCAAATCTTCATCAAGTTCATTTGCCTCTAGGCCTTCTTCCAAAGAAGCTCCAAAACTAGACTCCTCATCATTTAACTCAAAGCAAAGGGTATCACCATCAGTCTCTTTTTTTTCGGGGGCACCTTCGAACTCTAATTCATCCTCTTCACTCTCATTAATCTCATCGTCCCCCTCAAAAGTAAGCTCTTCTAGATCATTTTTCTTTGTATCTGACACATTTGCCTCCGGTAAGCTTTGTGTTTCTTCCTCTATATTTAGATTTGCGTCTTCGCTTTTTTCATCTGATGCGTTTTTTTCGGTTTGTATTTCTTGAGAAACAACATCTAAGTCTGATTCAAATAAATTTTCCTCAGGTAATGACTCTTCAACATCAATATCCGGCTTTGTGGAATCCTCAGACATGCTTTCATCAAATTCAGTAGACGCATTGCTATCGATTGATATGTCTACTGCCTCATCGTCTAAGCTTGCTTCGCTTGAACTTAAATCATCCAATTTATGATCTTTGAGCTCACCCTCTATAGAACTTAGGTCGAACTTAATTGAAGGGTCCTCAGCAAAAGTATTCACATTTTTCCCTACGGTTTTTTCCTCTACTGTGAATACTTCCTCAACCAATGCCAAGTACTCTCCCGTCAAAGGGCCAGGCAGATACATATCTGCCCCTCTATTCTTTTTTTGATGCTCTGCAAGTTTTTCTGTTTCCCCTTCATCACAAATAGCGACTATTTTGATTAAGTCATTCTTTTTTGCAGAACCATATTTTTTAACTTTTGAAATCTCATTCAAAGATATTACGACTATTGCTTGCTCTTGCTTGTCATCAACATAGGATAATACAGAGTCTAATGAGTCTATCACCTCTAATTGTATAGAAGCATCTACAGGGACCCCTTTCATCATAAAAACAGACAACACATATCCTTAATAATCCGTATTTTATTATTTTATCGAGGATTAAAACTTTACTCCAAATGGGCAACATCCTCCCAAGTATTCTTGCAAAAGCCTGAGCTTATCCATAAGATAATAAACAAATATAATGGTAATCTTGTATGAATAAGTTTCTCAAATTTTTAGTTCTATTAATCACTTTAATCTCGATCGTAAATGCTGATGTAGGGAGAAAGCATGAATTTTTTCCCGAAAACCTTATTCAACTAGACCCCTATTTTAGTCATCATGTTGTTATCGCGGAAAAATCAACTCACAAACTCTACCTCTACGAATATGAGGAAGGTTTTCCTAGACTTTTAAAATCCTACGATATGGCGACGGGAAAGATTAAAGGCGATAAACAATATTCTGGAGACCACAAAACCCCTGAAGGGATCTACACTCTTCGAAGCTTCATCCCTCAAGCCAAGCTTTTACAACAATACGGAAAAGAGGGTGAGATATACGGAGTGGGGGCATTCACTTTAGATTACCCTAACAGCATGGACCTCATTAACAAAAAAACTGGTGGAGGTATATGGCTCCACTCCACAAATGATGAGTCTCGTATTGCAAAGGGTTTAGATTCCAGAGGATGTGTTGTAATTGCTAATAATCACTTGAAAGATATTTCAACTTATTTAGAAATGAACAAAACTACTTTTATCATTGTTGATAAGATCTCCTATCTTAAAAAAAATGTCTGGCTTAATGAAAGAACGGCCATCAAAACAAAACTTCAGAATTGGCTAGAAGCCTGGAAAAAAGAAGACCTAAACAAGTATATCGCCCACTACTCAGAGGACCTTTTTCACTCCAAGTTCAAAGGTGGCTTTACTAAGTACAAAAATTATAAAAAATCTGTTTTTTGGCAAAAAGGGTCTCCTGATATTGCAATAAATAGTGTCTCTATTTTCAAACACAAAAATTATGTCAGAGTCCGGTTTATTCAAGATTACAAATCTTCAAAAATAAACGATACAGGGTTAAAGACTCTTTATTTAGCAAGGGACAAGCAATATCAATGGAAAATTGTCAGAGAACTTTGGAGTAAGTTTGAGCCTTCCAAAAACTCGACGATAAGAGGTAAAAATATTTTTAAGCCTAGTATGAGATTCTTCACTACCTCAAACACCGCCGGTATCAAAAATGAAGGATAACTCTAAATCCTTTTCTATAATTCTTCAAAAAGGTGCGAATCCTCCAAAACATTATTGGCTTTATCCAAAAACCATCAAAAACATTCTCTTGAGCTTTTCATTTATTTTTATAGTTGTTTCATCTGTCGCCATCGGTTTGAGCTTATTTTACCTTGGGGACTATTTCACTTTTCTATCTACTAAAAAAACTCTTGATAACAAAATCTTAGCGCTAGAGCTTGAAATTAAAGATGAAAGAGCAAATTGGGAAAGTGAAAGGAGAAAACTTGAAAATATAGCACTAGAAAAAACAAACAAAGGCCTAAGCAGCCTACAACTAATAAAAACTTTACCCCAAGCAAAAGATATAACAAAAGACTTAATCGTTGAAGTAGACAACATGAAAGTCTCATTGAATCAAAATGATTTAGAATTTCATTTCCATCTTTCAAACCAATCAACAAAAAACCGTATTAGCGGTCGCTTGTTCACCGTTTTTAATTATCAAAATAAGGTTTTAATTTACCCCCCACCAAAAGATCTCGAAAGTATTAAGTTTAACGAGGGTGAATTTTTTTCAATCGCACGTTTTCGAAGATCGCTCATACCTTTTAAAAATGAAAATATCATTGCCGATAAATTAGATTCCTCAACCTTGAAGGTGATTATTTTTTCCTTGGAAGGTGACCTCATTTTTGAAAAAAGCTTTAAGGTAAAGGAAATTTTGGAGTAGAAATGAAAAATAATCATCTTGAGCTAAAAAATTTCAACTTCATAGGGCTGAACTCCGAGACAAAGGGCGATGTTTTATACTACGGAAAAACATACGTTTTTGGAAAACATGATGGGAACATTACTCAAGTTGATGAGAACGAAATTAATATTCAAGAAGAAGCTGAAATCAATGGAGATTTAACCGCATCTTACAGCAATATATTTGGAAAAATTACAGGTAATATCGCTGTATCTGAAACATTAAATATCTACAGCGGAAGTGTTATTAACGGTTCCATAAGAGCAAAGAGATTAAACATTCACCCTGGTGCTCAGATAATTGGAGAGATACACTCCATTGACCCCTGAGTTAAAGAAACTTTTTAAAAGGTATAACCTGCACTTTACCAAGTGTGCTTAATTTCTTTTTTAAACTTTTTGGCCCAACGACAACGATAGTTTGTTTTTGCCAATCAAAGATCTCTCCACTCATTTTTGCGACCTCGCTCATTTTAATTTTTTCTAACTTAATCGGAAGGTCAAAAAGCTCCTCGTGAGCTTTTTCTTGATGGTCCATTTGAATTAGAGATTGCATAAAGTGAGAGCTTTGCTCAAACGAGAAGGGAAAGCTTCCAACGAGATATCCTCTGTTTTGCTCAAAGTCATCTTTGGAAAACCTTTCATTCTTAACTGATGTGAGTGTTGTTTTAATTACATCCAAAAGCTCTACGATTGTTTCATTTTTGGTAAAAGTCATAATGCCGCTCCGCCCATATTCCTTTTGTCCTGCAGCAAACGCACTTACACTGTAAGATAAGCCCGCTTTTACCCTTACCGCCTGCATAAGTTGACTTGTAAACCCACCACCAAGAAACTTTGAGGTAAAAAGCAATAATGCATCATTTCCTAGCTCCTCTTTTTTAAGAAGTCTTCCAATTCTTACCTGTGCCTGATTTGCCGAAGGAACCGTAACAAGAAAAATTCCTGCATTTGATAAGTCGTTTTTATAAGGTTTTTTAACAACGCGTTTGAAATTTGATTTTTTTAAATCGAACTGGCAATCGTGAACTAAAATTTCCTTAATTTTTTTTATTTCATTATGCCCTTTGATATAAATTCTCTTTTTAACTTGATTTTTAAAATAGTTAAGTTTTTTCTTTAAATCACTCTGCTTAATTCGATTTATTGATTTAATCGTTCCACCAGAGGGCTTTTCATATACAGAGTTGGCCAAGGATAGTTTTCTAAATGCTCTGTCAGCAACACTTCCGTGATCATTGGCAATATTTTTTAAAGCATTAATCTTTAGTTTTTTTATTTTTTTTAACTCGGACTTAGGAAAGCTAGCATCCGAAAATAAATGACACACTTGCTTTAATGTTGGGACAATATCTTTTTTCAGGCCACTTACGGAGTAGGTCGAATATTCATGAGTAACATGGTGTCCATAGCTTGCCCCATAATACTCAAGATTATCGTTAATTTCCTTTTGAGAAAATCTTCTTGTTCCACTAGTGAGTAAGTCAAACATTAATTCCGTCTCACCCTCCTTCCCTTTTTTGTCACTTAGGGCGCCGTCAGAAAAGTAAAAATCTACTTGATACATAGGTACTCTTTCATCTTTAACAAAAACCACATCAATACCGTCCCAACTTAATGTTTCGTAGTCAGGCACAAAACTGGAAAATGATGTGATGGAAAAGCTTAAGCATAAGATCGCAAAAATAATTTTTCTTAACATTTTCAAACTACCTTGTTTTAGTTTCTCGGGTTTTTATTCCAGACGTGCAAAAGAATCTCATTTCCTGGTTTAAATATTTTTTTACACTCTGATTTGATTTCTTCTAGGGAAATAGAGGAATATTCCCTCAATTCTTTTTTGTAATGCTCATAGTTTCCAAAAAATGCCTCTCTCATACCTAAAAAACTAGCAAGCCCACTATTTGAAGAAATACTTGAGTAGTAGTCGACAAGGTAATTATTCCGAGTTTTTTGTAATTCTCGAATTGTTAGAACATCATCACGGCAATACTTTTTAACATCTCTTTTTAGTAACTTCTTAACTTTAGATAAACTCGTTCCTGGAAGTAAGTCACCTTTGATAAAAAATACACCCGAGTTTTTTAAATTGTAATTACTAACGCCTATAGAGGAAAAAAGTGGTTTTTTTGCTTGAACATACTTTTGGTGCATATAAGAAGAAACCCCTCCACTCAACATTGATGTCAGCAAGTCGAAAACCATTGCCTTTCTATCGTCCAACTTAACACCAGGATATGCCGCAATAAAAATGGGGTCTTTTGATTGAGCAAATATTTTTTTCTCCCCAGGTTTAAATTCTTTAAAATTGTATACGTCTAACTTATCTAAAGATGCCTTTAGATTTTCTAATTCTTGATTCTTTTTCAGATCTCCATACTTTTTCTTGGCCATTTGATAGACTTTGTTTGCTTTTACATCACCTACCACAACAACAATTGCATTATTTGGTGCATAAAAGGTTCTAAAGAATTCTTGAATTTGTTCCTGAGTTAAAGAATCTAAATCTTTCACCTCTCCAATAACGCTACCCCCATAAGGTGTCCCTTTGAAAACAGATTGCATCATTGAAAGGTAAAGTTTGCCAATTGGACTATTCTCATACCTCATCTTTCTTTCTTCTTTCACCACAAGTCTTTCACTCTCAAAACTCTTGGTTTCAATTGTGAGGTGGCCCATCCGATCAGCTTCTAAATCAATAATTTTTTCTAAAACTTTGCTGGGGAAACTCTCGTAATAAACAGTTGAGTCAAAAGTTGTGTAGGCATTCCCTCGCCCCCCATTTCCTTCAACGATCTTTTCAAACTCACCCGCTTTATATTTTTTGGCCCCCTTAAACATCATGTGCTCAAGAAAATGAGTCGCACCGGTGGTGCCTGCCTCCCTGGATTCAAATCTCCCGCCTACGTCAAAGAATGTATAGTATGAAACGATAGGAAGTTTGTTATTCTCAACGACCAAAAGTCTTAAGCCATTTTCTAAGGTATATTTTTTAACAGGTAGGTTCAGTTCAAGTTCACCTAAGGAGTTCGCATTGTTAACTTCTTTCGTTTTTTTAGAAGCGCAACTAGATACTAAAAGCAGTACAGAGATTAATAAAAAATTTCGTTTTAATTTAAACATTTTTCCACCACATGTTCATTGTAATAAAATAGATTAAGGCTTTAAGATTATATTTTCAACTAGGATTAACCAATGAAGTCAAAAGAGAATTCACTTATTTTTCTTGGAACGGGAACTAGCACAGGAGTACCTATCCCTGGGTGTAAATGTGAGGTATGCGTATCAAATGACTTTAAAAATAAAAGACTTCGATCAAGTGTTTTCATAACTTCTAGGCATGATTCTAAATTTATCATTGACACAGGGCCTGACCTTCGTACTCAACTTCTCAATTATGATATAAATCACATTGATTTTGCGATTCTAACCCATGACCATGCAGACCACATCGGGGGTATTGACGATTTGCGACCACTAACATTTTTACCTAAAAGAAGAACAATTCCCGTTTTTTGCCACCCCGTCCATTATGAAAGGATAAAAAATAAGTTCGACTATATTTTTAAAAGAGATGAAATTTTTAATAAGAAAAACCCATATGTTGGTGGAGGGTTGCCACTTTTAAACCTACACCCCATCTCAGAGCTTCACTCGATGTTTCCCTCAGAGAACATCCAATGGGAGCTTGCACCCCACGGCACAGGTCAAACGATGATTATATTTCACGATAAAATGACCTATTTAATTGATTGTCATCAAATAACACCTGAAATTGTAAAGAAAATTAAAGGTGATACTACCCTGATTATTGATTGCGTAAAAATGGGCACTCATCCAAGTCACCTAGGAACAGACCAAGCCTTTAAAATCATTTCTCAAACTAATCCCAAGATTAGCTACTTAACCCATATCGGGCATGACCTTGAGCATGAAAAATTAAGTAAATTAAGCGCAGATATTACCAAGACAAACTCAACAACAGCTTACGATGGGCTCAAAATCTCCTATGAGTAGGTAGAAATTTTGTGATTAAGTTTTTTTTCTTTTCTTGAGTCCCATAAATTAGTAAAATCCGGCATCGATTTACATCCTATTTTAAAAGGAAACTGACATGATTATTGGTGTGCCTAAGGAAATTAAAATTAAAGAAAACAGGGTTGGACTTGTGCCAGGCGGTGTGAAACAACTTGTTGCTGATGGACATAGTGTTGTCGTTGAAAATAATGCTGGTGCTGGTATCGGTATTACAAATAATGAATATGTTGAGGCTGGCGCTGAAATTTTGGCAACTGCTGCTGATATTTTTGAAAAAGCTGAAATGATTATTAAAGTAAAAGAGCCGCAACCATCCGAAGTGGCAATGCTTAAGCCCCACCATATCTTATATACTTACCTTCACCTTGCTGCAGAAAAAGACTTAACGAAAGGTTTGATGGAGTCTGGCTGTACTGCAATTGCATACGAAACAATACAATTAGAAAATGGCTCTTTACCGTTACTTGTACCAATGTCTGAGGTTGCTGGAAAAATGTCTACTCAGGTAGGTGCAAACCATTTAGCGATTGAGCACGGAGGAAGTGGCGTTTTACTAGGAGGAGTTCCGGGTGTACCTCGTGGAAAAGTTACCGTTCTGGGGTGTGGTATTGCTGGAACTAATGCCATAAAAATTGCCATGGGCATGGGTGCAAGTGTGACTGCAATAGATATCAGTCCAAAAAGACTTGCGGAGTTAGATGACCTTTTTGAGAACCGATTAACCACTCTTTACTCCAATACGGAAAATATTCAAAAAGCTGTTCAAGAATCGGACCTGGTTGTTGGAGCCGTTCTTGTCGCTGGGGCAAAAGCTCCAAAACTGGTAACGCGAGAGATGATATCAAAAATGAAAAAAGGTTCTGTCGTTGTAGACATTGCGGTTGATCAAGGTGGCTGTATTGAGACATGTAGGCCAACAACTCACGAGAACCCAACTTTCGTAGTCGATGGTGTCGTTCACTACTGCGTTGCCAATATGCCTGGAGCAGTTGCGAGAACCTCAACTTTTGCTTTAACAAATGTGACTCTAAATTACGCAAGAAAAATTGCTAAGCTTGGAGTAAAAGAAGCTTGCAGCAATGATGTTCCCCTTCAAAAAGGGATAAACATACTTGGAGGAAAACTAGTTTATGAGCAAATTGCTCAGGATCTTGATCTTCCATACACACCATTGAAGCTATAGTTTATGTTACAATTTCCTTATGAAAGGAACCCACAAGTTTGATTTAATAACGACTCTATCATTAAGCCTGGTCACTTTTGGTGTACTAGGCTTTTTTTATTACACAATATTCGTTCACGAAAATGCCATTTTTAACGATGACAAACTAAAAAAAGAGTACCAGGACGAAGTTATTACTAAAGACAAAGAGTTTGTTCCCCCCGTCAATATCCCTCGCCTACTCATTAACTTGCAATCCAATAGCAGCAGGCTTCGTTTTTTAGAACTTGAATTGAGTATTGAGACCTTAGATTTAAAATCTCAAAAATTAGTAGAAAAATATGACGCTATCATCAAAGATGTGGCCATTAATATAGTAAGTAAAATGAGCCCTGAGGATTTAAATAGTCTATCTGGAAAGCTGCTTTTGGAAAAAAGATTAAAAAAGAAAATCCGCGAAATGACCAATCAGAGGTTTATCTCGCGGATTTTTTATCGTCGATTTGTTGTTCAGTAAATTTACTGCTCTGACTCTTTGTAAAGAGGCTCAGAGTTTCCTTCATCATCAGGAAGAGAGCTAAGGTAACTTTCTAACTCAGACTTTGTTAGCTTACCTTCTCTTAGCAGTTTTTCTCTTAAACGTATGTCTAAAACTTTTTCTTTTAGTCCTTCACTTAGGCTCATATTATAAATCCTGTTCCTGTAATTAAGGAGTTAGAGATAACACGGCATTTCATGATTCGTAAAGTGATGAATATTTTTTATCAATGAAAAAATTTAGGCTTATCTTGATCGTCATCATCCTCTACTAGTCGTAAATGATTGTTTTTCCTTGGTTTCTTGCTTGCGCCTGTGGATCTTCCTCCACCCTTTGACTGCCACAACATCCAGCCTACTCCACCAACGATCGCCCCTAAATTTCCCCATGCTTGAACTCCACCAGGAGAAAAAACTCCTGTATAGACCTGTAACGCCAAAATAATAAGACAAAAGTACTTTGCTTTAACAGGGAAGAAGATTAGGAGTAAATCTCGTTGAGGAAACAAAATTCCATAAGCGATTAGCAATGGATAAGTTAAGGCACCTGGCCCCATTAATGTTGGCCATGCAGAAAAAAAACTTGAAATAGCAAGAAAAAGAATTCCACCTGTTACAACGGAGAATGACAAAAACGATACGTACCTTTTCAATCCCCAAATTCTTTCAAGCTCTCCACCAATAAACCATAATATTAAACAATCAAAGAGTAGCTCAAATACTCCACCGGCCATGAATGGGTAGGTTGCTATTTGAAATATAAGCCCAGAAAAAAACATCCCTCCGTTTAGACCAAAAAAATGCCTAAAGTAAGCACCACTTACTTGATGAAATATCGCATGGATAAGAAATATGCTAACCAGAGAAATGATTATGTACTTGTTAACTTTAGTTAAGGGCGGTCGATATTGATGCATAAGACATCCTTGTCTTGATATACGAAAATTTTATGTCTTAAGATTAACCCCGCTTCTGGGAAACTTCAATTAAAATGCCCCCAGTGCTCTTTGGATGAATAAAATTGACGAGACATTCGTGAGCGCCAACCCTGGGCTCATCATAAATAAAAATGAAACCTTCTTTTTTTAATTTCTCCATTGATATATTAACATCTTTAACCGCAAAGCAGAGGTGGTGAATACCTTCACCTTTTTTTTCTAAGTACTTTTGAATAGGTCCCTGTTCATTCAATGGCTCCAGTAACTCAAGGTTTGCCCGCCCGTCGACTTTAGCGAATGCAGTTATGACCTTTTGATCTTCAACGACCTCTCTTTCTTCGGAAAATTTTAATCCTAGCTTTGTAAAAACTGAAACAGATCTTTCAAGATCTTTTGTCGCAACAGCAATGTGATCAAGATATACATCCCCTAAATCAAAATCAGGCAAACTCATTCTAGAACTCCTAGGTGTTTTTCTAAAAGTTAACCTAAAACTAGAATTTTGAAAATTACTAAATGCTTGAAGAAGCATCCCCTGAACTTGGTGTTCCGCTTGTACCTCCAGAGCTTGACCCCGAACTTGACCCCGAGCTTGAAGAGCTAGAACCTTGAATGAAATCCAAAGTTACCTCATCTGCAGTAGGAGGCGTTCTCGCCCCATCACAATCAGGGTTTTCCGGATCAAATACAGGAATAGCAGGCTGTGAGGGTGCACGACATTTATTGTTAATGCAATCACCATGGGTAGGCATATTGTAACACCTCAGCGCACACTCTGGGTTTCCTAACGGATCAACACCAGTAGTAACAATAAAACAATTTACGATATTCTCTTTTCGACAAAACTCTTTTGAAATACAGCTTGCCTCAGGAGGTTTAGAGCACAACACTTGTTCTGAGGAGGTATTAGTATGAACAGAGCAAACCTGTGAAGAAGGGTTGCAACAAAAGCTTGAGCACTCTAAGTCAGTGTTACACCTCTCTCCAACCTGTAAGTAACCAACAACGTTATCATTTTCCTTACACTGAGATACGAGGGAGTTGTGCCAACAACGATCATTAAAACAACACTCATCACTTGCACACATACTAGAAGCACTACAAGATTTCATTGAGGTATAAAGAACCTCTTCGCCTAAATAGTTTTTGACACTAGGTCGTATTACCTGAAGTTTGGTTTCAATGTTTGTATCCATCACAAATTCATTGCCATCTTCCATTGCCAATATCTCTATTTTTGCAGTCACGTTACAACTTTGAATCCCTTCCTTAGAAAACTCATCATATTCACTCATTCTTTTACTACAACCGTACATATAGGATGTTTCCCCTGAAACAAGAAGTTCGTTTAAAGAAAAACTATCACTGAATGGACTCGATTCATTACCAATACTCATGTGTTGAACATTTGCTTTCAACTCCATTTTTGCTCTGCGAGGAAACATATAACTGCCATAACCGTTAAGCCCCGTAAAAGATCTCTTGAATACTCCAGTTGGCTCATCACCGGAAAAAACGGCTCCATTACCACCTGTCGTTGGTATGCTTATCTGCCAAGCACCTGTATCAAGTGAGCGATAAGGACCTCTGTAGTAATAAAGAAGTTTGTTTGTGGAAGAAAAAGCCTGAGTCGGATCAATTGATAGTTCAAAGTCATCGCCGTAAGACAAGGTCCCGGTAAGGTTGCTACCCTCAGGATTTATTGAACTCTTCATGAACAACTCAAAAGTGTCAGCTTCGATTGAATCAGGTAAGCAACGCTTTTCTCTGACGGCGACATTCTCATTTTGGTAACCGGATCCACTTATGTCTATTTGCGGTAAAGAAGGTACAACAGAGACTATTTCTGAAGACAAGTCCTCTCGATCTGAGCGCTCAGCTATTCCGTTGTCCACAACTTTGGCGTAAGCATATAAACACTTCTCTCCAACTTCATCACATTTTGAGTTAGTGCTTGTTCCTTCAAAAGTAGGGTCATGCTCTAAGCGTAAACCTCGACAATAAAGATTACTATCATATGGATCAACAGTAGGGTCCTTTGTTTCCTCTCCCGAGTCATCTCTATAGTCGTTGTAATCATACAAATCATATAAAAGTCTTAAATTTTCAAAAGGACGTGAAGAAAAATCCAAAATCAAAACTTCAATCTCTGATTGTGGTGTTAATCCAGGTGCTCGTCCTACTGTCGCTGGCACAACGATGGACTCAAGATTGTGGCCAAAAGTAAACCTAACCTTCACAATATTTCGCCTAAGAGATGTGATATTTAAGCCAGATAAATAAAAGAAACCTGCATAGTTTTTCTCAATTGTAACTTTCTTCTTAAATGAGCCACTACGCGGATCAATCAAGTGAATTAACTCCGCATTCCCTGTTTCTAAAATAGTATCCAATAGGGTTGAGTTTTTGAAAGGATTTTCTGTCTGGGTGGCCTTGTTATCGGTTACGTCGATTTCATTTTGCTCAACTTGTTTTGCTTTATCTACAATATAACTTCTAGGACGTGCCCTACTCGCTGAAGGGTTTTGCATGCATGAAGATATGAGCGAAAAAATAATCGCAAAAGAAATAAAACCATTTTTATTTAGTCTAAGACCCTTCATACTCACCTATCGATCTATCTGTTCAGAGGCTAAAGCTTACCTAATACTAAGGTATCATTCTGCCTATCATGGCAGGGCAGGAAAAGAGTCTTAAACAGACAATGATAAATATTTCAATCAGTTAACAAACTATGGAAATCATATGTGTTTCAGTAGAATTGGCCAGAACTTATGGCAGTCTATTTTGTTCTTTCAAAAGTGAGCTTCTCTCGGTTTTTTCGTACATTTGGAAGATCAAAGATCTCACCATGAAAGGATATATAAACACCAGGAGCGCAAAGCTTAGTAGCAATAATCGCCTCCGTTACATTTTGAGTCGCATCCGAGTCCTCAAAGCCCATAGGCTTCATTGCGCCTGTAAACACAACTGGTAATTTCAGGCTTGGACTAAGACCCAGCCGTAAATACTCCGCTGTTTTATCCATAGTATCCGTTCCATGTATGATCAAGATGGCGGAAAACCTGCCTGAGCCAATTGCTTCTAGCGCAGTATTTTTGATTAGGTCCCGATCAGCATCTGAAAAGTGCAGGCTATCCTTACTCAGAGGAGCAAATACTTCGTAGCTCATGTATGGAAGTCTTAAACGATGAAGAATTCTTTTTTCCAGCTCTGTTAACCTATTCTCGAGACGTCCATCGTGCTCATCATAAGTCTTCTCAATAGTTCCACCAGTTGTAATAATGCATAAGTGGTGGAAATTACTTTGGCTCATTTGTATTCCAAATTGATTAAGTTACTAAAAAACCTCACCTACAGGTCGTCTAATATTTCGGCAATTGAGTATAAAAATTTTATCCTTAGCGGGTTGACGTTTAGCTAGAAACTACCATCATAATGTTGATAAAAAATTTTGTTTAGGAGAACCCAATGACGGACAGAAAAGGCACAATTAAGGTTGAAACCACAGACATCCTACCTATCATCAAGAAATGGCTTTACTCAGAGCACGACATATTTATTAGAGAATTAGTGGCCAATGCAACAGACGCAATTACAAAAAGAGCAACCATCGCAAGAGGCTTAAATCAAGAAATTCCTACGGGAAAAATTTTGGTCTCTTTAAATAAAGAAAATAAAACGCTTACCATCACGGACAACGGCTTAGGTATGACTGAAGAGGAAGTAGAAAAATACATCGCTCAACTTGCTTTTTCAGGCGCTCGAGAGTTTATGGAGAAAATGGAAAAAGAGGGAAAACCAGAGGATAGCGGTGAAATCATTGGTAAGTTTGGCCTTGGCTTTTACTCAGCATTTATGGTGAGCGACAAAGTTGAAGTGGAAACTCTTTCAATGAATGACGGTGCAAAACCGACAAAGTGGATCTCCAGTGGTGAAACTGAATATATTTTTACAGACAGTGATAAAAAAGAAGTAGGAACAACAATTACCCTTCATATAAATACTGAATCAGAGGAATTTCTTAACGCTTGGAAAATGAGTGAAACTCTAAAAAAATTCTGTGACTTTCTTCCATATGAAATCGGTGTTTTAGACGAAAACAAAGTCACTTACCCGACAAAAGAGGACGGGACAGAAGATCAATCAAAAGACCCTCTGCCAAATGAGCCACAATTTATTAATGAAACAACTCCATTATGGAAGCGCGATCCTAAAGAACTAAAAGACGAAGACTACATTAATTTTTATCGTCAAAAATTTCCAATGGACGGGGAGCCTCTTTTTTGGATTCACCTTAAAATAGATCACCCATTTACGCTTGATGGAATTTTATTTTTTCCAAAAATAAATCAAAACAAACCGTTTAATGAAACTAATATCAGACTTTATGCAAAACAAATGTTTGTTACAGATAACGTAAAAAATATTGTTCCAGAATTTTTAAGTCTTCTAAGAGGTTATATTGATTCAAGTGATATCCCTCTAAATGTTTCAAGAAGTTCACTTCAAGGTGATCCAACGGTAAAAAGAATATCAGGTTACATCGTTAAAAAAGTAGCAGAGAGTCTTAAAAAGCTTTGGATTAACGACAGAGAAAAGTATGAATCTATCTGGAGTGATACAGGACTTTTTATTAAGTATGGTTGTGTCAGTGATGAGAAATTTAGTGATCTTATGAGAGAGAGAATAATCTTTAAGAACTCTGAGGATAAGTACATCACATTGCCAGAGTACATTGAAAGTATCCCAGAAAGTTATAAAGAAAAAATGGAAGGTAAAGTTCTTTACTTCGAAAAAGACAAATCCGACATCGCCTTAAAAAACCAATTACTCAGTGAAGGTGTTCACACTGTAGAAGTAGACGATTATATCGACCCACACTTCATGCAACATGTTGAGATGAAAAAGATTGGCGAATCTGAGGTAAAATTTTCTTCTGTTGATGCGGAAATAGCTAACATCCTTGGAACAGAAAACAGCACGGAAAATGATATTAAAATCAAAGAACTTTTTGAGTCGATCCTTGCACCTAAAAAAGATGAAAACGAAAAAAAGAAAGAGGATCAAGCAAATCCATTTGGCGATCAAGGGATGGACATTGAAGTTCAGAATATCAAAAACTCAACGACTCCTGCGTTTTTCAAAGTTGATGAACAAATGAAGCGTTTATCAAAAATGACAATGTCCATGGGGAATAATCCATTTCCAGTAAAAAAGACTTTAGTTGTAAACCCTTCAAATCCTTTAATTTTAAATGCGCTTAAAATTTCTCAAAAAGAAAACAAGCAAGAGCTTGTAGAAAAGATTTGTCATTACGTTGAAGATCTTGCGTATATCTCAAGCGAAGGGTTAAAAGTTGAAAACCGTGATGCTTTTGTTAAAAGATCTCAAGAGCTGATCAGTGATTTAACGACTTTCGCCCTTTAGTGTTTAAACTTTAAAAAAAGCCCCAAGTTTTCCTTG
>DCQT01000110.1 GCA_002323535.1 Bacteriovoracaceae bacterium UBA1511 | reverse complement strand
ATTACGATACACTGTTTCTTCCTCTTCTGATCCTTCAACTTCTTCGCGTTCAAAGGAAGTATCAGAAACGAAAAATCTTAAACTTTTACCCACTTGAGGAGCGGCAAGACCTATTCCAGGTGCCTCGTACATGGTGTGAACCATATCGATGACGAGGCTTTTGAGTTCTTCGTTGAAGTCTTTCACTGGAGATGCCACTACTTTTAAAACTGGTGCAGGGTAAGTAAATATTTTCAATGATTTACCTGGGTAGATATTCCCATCAAATAAATTTTTAAGGTCTGTTTTCATGACCTTTTACTAGCACATTGTTGCGCCGCATGTCCATGTGATCTGTCTAACTAAATCTGGACTTTTTATCCTTAATTAATTTTAACAATAAGCCGCCTAACAATAGTATTTGAATACCGAATGTACTTAAAGCTGGGTTAATTTTCAATGATTTACCCATTTCGAGTAAGTAACCCTCGACAAGCCAAAACACGATGACAAAAACAAAGCTTCCTCCTGCTATCAGACCGGTTGAAGTAGACCTTTTGTTGGGTGAGTATAAGGCTCCAAGGCCAAGTAATGTGAAGATAAGGCAATTTATAGTACTCGAAATTATGGAGAGATATATTATTTTGTATTTGATCCCACTTAGACCAGATCTTTCTAGATTATTTGTATAGGCAATTAGTTTACGGATATCGAGAGTGGTAATGTCTTGTTCAAATTTTTTAAGGTTGTCTGTTGTTACCTTAAAGCTCACGTCTGTGGTTTTGCTTATTTTGATCAAAGGACTATTTTTCTTATCTATAGACGAGGTGTTAATATTATCTTCTCCTCTCCATGACTTGTTAAATGAAATAGATTTTGATTTGTGAAAGTTTTTAAGAACAGACTTTGAGTCAACTGTATATATAGTAACGTTATTTATTTTTTGTTCACTTGGATTAAAAGACTGATATTTTACGAATTGATTGTTTTTTTTTATCCACATTTTTCCGTTAGTTATTTTTGCAGAGAGTAAGCCATCAGCTTCTAGGTTTCTAAATTTTTCATCAAGGTTGGTTACGAATTTATTTTTTAAATTCAAGGAGAAGGGCTTTAAGTAGCCACCAATCAAGAACTGTGCGAGTGCGACAGATGTTCCCAGTAGAAAAATTTTTTTAATGATATCATTAGGCGAGACACCAGTAGAATATATTGCAACGAGTTGATTGGTTTTAATTAAATTATTTGAAGTGACAAGCGATGAGATCAAGCATGCAGTTGGTAATACTTTTAACAGAGTCGATGGAAATATAAGCATTTGATTTATTAATACTTCATATGGACTTACGTTTGATCTCATAAACCCAGAAATGAGATTACCAATCACAATAAGAAACGCCAAAGAGGACGATGAAATCAAGAGTGATTTCATCCACTCTTTTCTTATAATTTTTTCTAAAATGATCATTTGTTAATGATAGTTAATTCTAAAAGTCTTGAAAAGATTAAGATTATTGGGCGCAGCATACTGCGTATCCCTACCTCTATGATTTTGTTCTGTTCACATAAATGTATTATGCTCGGACTTATTCTGTAATATGAGTTAATAAAATTGTAGCCAAACCTGGTATTCTGTATTTGGAATTTGAATCTTCTCAGAGTTTGGACTTCTTTAGACTGCTCACCGAAACAGTATGTAGCTATATAACATCTATTTGAACTGAGGTTAATTTTTTTAAAAGCTTTTTCAAACTCCTTTGTATTTCTTGCCGCACCTTTTTTTAAATATTTTCTAAGAATTTCTGAGTTTAGATATTGAAACTTAAAACCTGTTGAAAACTGGACAAACTTATCAAGGCACCTCTCGCATTCACCTTGAAGCTTATCGGAGCGATCATATGCTTTAGCAAGGTCCCAGTACACCTGGCTTATTAACATAATCTCATGAATGTTTTGATCCTTTTCAAAAAGTGCCGGCCTTAGATTTTCCTCAGTAACTTCAAAATATTTAAGTAGAGCATCAATGTACTTGATGTATGCCTTGACCGCATTGGCGACATCCTTCTTTTGATTATATTCCCTGGCAAGTCTCAATACGGTTAGTCGGTCGGCATATTTTTGCTGAATGTGCCGACTTTTTTCAATTTCTTCTTCTTTGTTGCTTTTGTTGTTTTCGCTATCAGCCATCTATGCACCGAAGTTAAAATTTATATGAGACAGCGAAGGAGGAGTTTTTAGATTTTTCTTGAGTGGTAATGTCTTCAATATTAGATGCACTTAGGGAAATAATTATTTTAGGAGAAACCCATGAGAGCCCTATCCCGGACTGTCCAAGCTTTAGTTTTTTATCTCTACTCGCTCCAAGTCTTAAATATATATCGCTGAAGGTTTTAAATTGAACTGCTCCTCCATATACTAAATCCTCTGAAAGTTCGTCTTTCCAATCTGTTCCAAAATCAATCATTAAAGAGATAAATTCTTCATATACGAACTGGGACCCCATAATAACACGTGTATCGAGACCCTCAACTCTTTGTGGGTTTCTTAGGACCGCACCAAAAGTAAAAAACTCGGTAACTGCATGCGAAACCCCAATGTCAATTGAGGACCTTTCTTTTCCATTTTCTGGGCGGTTATTGCGATAGGTTATACCGAGTGCACTTTTTTCGGCAACCGGTGTTGCTAGGCTTACGTTAATATCCTCACCCTCATCATTGCTCCTGTAACTGACAGACCCACCTACGGGGCCTTTGGAATCAGATGCAATAAATAGTGTATCTTTTTCGTCGGCACCTAAAGCATTTTCAGACCTCTTTCCTTGTTGATAATAAATTGCTCCAATTTGATAAAATGCCATTGGGGCGGGGTTTAGTAGTGTAGCCTCATCGAGTAATACGGCACCTATTCCAACACCAGCAGACGATTGCATTCTTGTAGTTTGGTAGAAGCTATCTATAGCGCCGTAAGAAATGTTTGTTAGAGTAATAATAAAAAGAGTGATAATTGATTTATTTTTATTCATTTACTTATTATAGTTTAAAGGCTGATTTCAACCAATGAGTTTAAGATTATGTTAAAAATTTATATTTATTTAAGCTTGTTTTTTAGTTTAACTAGCGTTGCTCATGTGCCAAGGCTTAAGTTTCTTCTTGAAAATCCTCAAAATATTGATCACGAAAGAGGTTACTTTAAAGGGGATTTTTCCCTGCTCAAAAGGAAAAGTAATATTCTAGGTCTTTCAAATGGTGAGCTTGAAAACATTTTAGACTTTCAAATTCAATCGATAAAAGGACAAGATGACTTTCGTTTCAATAAAAAGGCAAATAAGGCAGATGGTAATTCTGTATATCAAATTCGAGACAATGAACTTGGTTCATGGATAAAAGCATTGATTTCAGGTCTAATCTTCAATGATGGGCAGAGACTAATTTCTAAAATGGAGATTGATTTAATTGAAGACTTTGATCAAGAAATAATAGACTTTTTAAGTAAATATATTGAAGAGACTGAAAATCAACAAGAGGTCTCAGAGGAAGTTACTAAGGAGCAAGAGGAAGATAGCCTTAAGGATGTTTCGGCTTCGGATAACGAAGAATTAGCAGACGGGAAGACCATTTTAACTTTAGATGAAGTTTTAAATAAACGATTTTATAAAAAGCACGAAAAAATCAAATTAGGGTTGTGCTCTTATGGTCCTTGCTATCGTCTGAGCGTAGGCACTCTCACAATGGTTTTTGAAAGAGATACATTAAATCTGAGAGAGCTAAAAATAAGCTATTTTGTCGAGGAAGTGGAAAAACAGGTCTTTATTACTTTCGATAACTATAAAAAAATTGGAGGAAGGTATAACTTTCCAAAAAATATAATGGTTGAATCATCAAATGAAAAATATTTAATATTACTGAAAAGCTATTACCTTTCCAAACGGTTACCAAGGTTTAAATCCGAAGAGTTACCAACACTGGAGCTGGATCAAATATTTTCAATTTAATATTCAAGTAAATACCAAACCTTTCCGATATTTATAAAAATATGTGTAAAAGGTATTTGAGTATGAAAAGAATTATTCCTGTGGCTTTAGTTTTTAGCTTTAGTTTACCTGTTTTTTCAATAAATCTGGGAATGATAGAAGTGTCTAAACCTGTATTTGAAAACCCTAGGAAAAGATCTCCTGCAGTAATTCAGCCAGATGTGGAAGTGAAAGCAGTCAAGTCGAGTTCTTGTAAGTCATCGACTTCAATATCTAAAAACTTCTTAAATTTTATTTTTCCAGGGTTAGAGAATAAGAGACCAAAGTTTGATAAACGTGGTAATTCAGTTGTATTCGAAATGCCCCATAGGATTTCAACAGAGTGCTTCAGTCCAGAGTTTTCTATCTCAAAGGTGACAGACGAAATTTATAGTGATGCTCAAGCGTTCCGTCTCGTTGTTACAAACAAGGTTGATCTCAGCTCATTTGATGGATCAAATATGGATGAAAAAGTTTTAAGATGCATGTTTGAAAAGGGTGACTTGGTTCAAAGTGAGAGTAAATATAAGTTAAAAGATGGGCTTTCTTATTTTGCACCAGAAAGATATTCCTCAAAGGGAGTTTTAAAAAAGCTAGATGTTACGAAACCAGCACAATTAGTTTATGGTTCTCCTGCTTCTCCTGGAAGTGGAGTTAGTAGCTTGAGTGATTCTTTTTGTTACACTGATCAAAGCTTGTTCGATACTTATTTAGTTACTGCAAACGAAGCAAAGCAAAATAACATAAAAAGGGTATGCCAAGGTAAGGACGTTAAAGAGTTATATCAGGTGATAGATGAAGATAAAATATTACTATTTAGTAGCCCTGATATTTATAATGTCTTGCGCGCTTCCCAAAAAGAACTTGCTGAAAAAAAATATAAAAAATTAATCTCACTAGCTCAAAAAATTGATGAAGCAGAGGATGAAAGTGAGATAAGAAGACTTGGGAGAGTGTATCGAGGAGAAATTAAAGAGTTTCAAAAAGAATTTCTAATACCCCTTATAAAAGAGCTTGGTAAACTAGTTGAGTTAAAAGAAAACACAGATGACGAAAATAAAAAAGAGCGACTCGAAGAAGAGATAGTTTTAGTTAAGGAAATGATAGGCCACTATTCCAATCCAGATAACGATTCAGATTTCAATGGAATAGAAATCGTAAAAAAAATACTTAGTGTTGGAGACACAAGAACTGCTAATGAAATCGCTGAAGTTAAATTTCAGTCGAAAAGGCTGTCCTCAGGTTCAATCGATTCGAAGTCTGACTACAGTGAAGCTCTTAGCGATGTCTCGAGTGACTTGAAGAAATTTAAGGGAATCTCAAGAGAAGGAAGGGAAGATTACCTTGTAAAAAAAGGAAAGAAGAAGCTGTCACCCAAACTTAAAAGGGATATGGCGAAAATGAGTAGAGATAGAGATAAACTTTATCAAGCGCGTATGAGTTATATTCAAAAACAGCTCTCTTATTGTCAAAGAACAGTATGGGGGTTCGTAAAAAATCAGGTTAGATGTAAAGAGGCTCAAAAAAAATATCAATCCTGGATGAGACAAGCACTGTCAGAAAAGCAAAAATACAATAGTGCAATTGCCTCTAAAAATAAAAAATATAAGATGTATTACAAAATGGAGTCAGACGCTAAAAAAGCAAACGAGGATCCCTTGCTTACAGGTGGCTCAGATAGCCTTTTAAGTTCAGTTGACATGCTTGGACGAGACGATAGTTTTGATGAAACAACTGCACCTATGATAAACCCTATCTTCCCACAAACTGCGGGAATGATGCCGGGAATGATGC
>DCQT01000124.1 GCA_002323535.1 Bacteriovoracaceae bacterium UBA1511 | reverse complement strand
ATTTTTATTTGCATGCGGGATCATCGTGATGATGTCTCGAAAAAACATAATTGCAATGCTTTTGGGTATTGAATTAATTTTGAATGCATCAGCTATAAACTTTGTTGCTTACAGTAGATTTCTCTCTGGAAATATTGATGGCCACGTAATGTCGTTATTCATAATTGTGATTGCTGCTGCTGAAGCTGCGGTAGGTCTGGGTATTGTGATAAGATTCTTTCAACTTAAAGAAAGTATCCATATTGATAGTGCCGCGGAATTAAAAAGCTAGGATTAGAGGATTTATATATGGATTTAAATTATACAGTTTCTCAAGTCGCTCCGATAGCATTACTTCCTTTTTTTGCTTTCGTTATAAATGCTTTTATTGTTAAGAGATTCACCAAATTAGCTGTAGCTATTTCTTGTACGGCAATCTTTTTGTCTTTCGTAATATCTGCTTTTATTTTTAATGATTTTTTCTTTAATGTTTACTCGGCTGATTATCATATTCACAGAGTCTTTAATTGGTTTAATCTTGATTCTTCACTAGGCTTAATGCCATTTAAAATGGGTATCTACATAGATAATATGACTGCTGTAATGCTGTTAATGGTAAGTGGCGCAGCATTTCTAATTCATCTTTTTAGCACCTATTACATGGCAGACGACAAAAGATTTGGAAGATTTTTCGTTTATCTCTCTTTATTTACCTCAGCTATGCTGGGTCTTGTCCTTTCTGAAAACCTCCTTTCATTATTCATCTTTTGGGAAATCATGGGTTTCTGTTCATACAGTCTGATTGGTTTTTATTATGAAAAAGAGGGTGCTGGTAATGCTTCAATGAAAGCATTTATGACAACTAGAGTTGGAGACGTTTTTTTTCTTCTGGGGATTGTTGCTGTTTGGAGTGTTGTAGGCTCAGTAAGTTATGTAGATATTTACAATGCAATTAACCAAGGGCTTCTAAGCGGAAATGTTGAGTTTCTTGGTTTAAGTGTTTCTCTAGCGACTTTTGCGGGTGTCTGTATTTTTCTTGGTACAGTAGGTAAGTCAGCTCAAGTGCCACTTCAAGTTTGGTTGCCTGATGCGATGTGGGGGCCAACTCCATGTTCTGCACTTATTCACGCTGCAACTATGGTTGCTGCGGGTGTTTATCTTTCTCTAAGAATCTTTCCACTTTTAGAGCTTGGCGGGTTGTTACCACTCGTTGCTTATGTAGGTGGGATAACTGCATTCGGTGCAGCGACAATTGCACTTGTTCAGACTGATATAAAGGCAGTATTAGCTTATTCTACGATTTCACAGCTAGGATATATGGTTTTAGGTATTGGTGTTGGTAGTTACAATGCTTCTTTTATGCATCTAATTACTCATGCGATTTTTAAAGCATGTTTATTCCTAAGTGCAGGTAGTGTTATACACTCACTTCATGATCATCATACTCATGCACACGTACAAGAGATGCCCAGAATGGGAGGTCTTAGAAAAAAGATGCCTCTTACTTTCTTTGCAATGATGTGTTGTACGCTTGCTATTACAGGCGCTCCTTTGTTTAGTGGCTTCGTAAGTAAAGATAGAATCCTTGGAGATGCTTTACTTCTTGCAGTGGACGCTGGTGGTGCCTGGTGGGGACCTACCCTGCTTGGCTTCGGTGGTGCTCTTTTAACAGCATTTTACATGTTTAGAATGATGTTCCTTTCATTTTTTGGTGAGCCAAGAGATAAGGATCTTTATGATCATACAAAAGTAGAAAAGTTTTCGATAAATAGAAACTTCCCTCTTTTGGTTCTCTCTTTATTTACGTTAGGTCTATGGTTTTCAGGGAGTTTTACTGGTCAAGGCCTCGTTAAGGTTCCAGGTGTTGAAAATAAAGAGTGGTTTAAGACAACAATAGTTAAGCCAGAGCTTTCAACTCTTGGTAAGTTTAGAACATATAGCTCTGATGATTTTTCTCAACAGCCAACTCCTGTTCAAACTTGGGAAAAGTCGAAGTATGACTCAACGTACGGCTTAAGTGAAGAGGAAGCACACCACATCCATCATATTCATCACATTGGTGCGATAATTTCAGTATTTATTTTTCTTGGCGGATTATTCCTTGCCTATTTGATGTATATAAAGAAATCACTAAATCCTTCAGTTTTTGTTAATAGATTTTCTGGTTGGTACAAAGCCCTCCTTAATAAGTACTACTTTGATGATTTGTATATTGGAAAAATGATTCAAAAAGGGCTTCTTCCATTAAATAACCTGCTTAGTAATTTTGATTCTAAAGTTTATGACAGATATTTTATTGATGGGTGGGCAACTGTAACTCGCCAGCTATATAGATTATCAAATTTTATTGATAGCTTATTTGTGGATAGAGTACTTGTCGATGGTACTGGTACAAGTGTGCGTTTTTTCAATGTGATTTTAAGAACAGTGCAAAATGGAAAAATACAATTTTATATCTTTGTTCTTTTCGTTGTTCTTGCCTCATACATTTATAGAGTTACAAATTTTTAGATTATAGGAATATATAAGGAGCTACTGTGCATCGTTTATTAGATTACATTCTTTGGTTACCACTCTTAGGAGCGTTACTTATACTGTTTATTCCTTCTCAAAAGAAGGAAGCGATTAGATGGAGTGCTCTTGGAACAACACTTTTAACATTTATATTAACAATTGTTCTATACCTTGGATTTGATCAAAGCGTAGCAGGAATGCAAGAGCAATTTTCTGTTAAGTTCCCTTGGATTGAACAATTTAATATTTTTTACTCTTTAGGTGTTGATGGCATTTCATTGCCGATGATTCTTTTAACCGGCTTGCTATGCTTTCTTTGTGTACTTAGTAGTTGGACTGTAGAAAAATCGGTTAAGGCTTACTTTGCTTTATTTCTAATGCTTGAGTGCTCTGTAATGGGTGTTTTCATGTCACTTGATTTCTTCCTGTTTTATGTTTTTTGGGAAGTTATGCTTATTCCAATGTTCTTCCTTATCGGTGTATGGGGTGGAGAAAATAGGGAATATGCGGCGATTAAATTCTTCTTATATACATTCGCTGGTTCAGTTTTAATGCTTGTTGGGATGATTGCTCTTTATTTCTTAAGCGGTAAGAACGTTGATTCATTTAATATTCTTGCCCTTCAAGGTGGAAAATTCTCAAATGAAATCCTAAATGTTTTTGGTACGACATTGTCGTTCAGTAAATTCTTCTTTGTAATGTTGTTTATTGGTTTTGCCATTAAAGTTCCTGTATTTCCATTTCACACTTGGCTCCCGCACGCTCACGTTCAAGCACCAACAGCCGTTTCTGTCATACTTGCGGGTGTTCTTTTAAAGATGGGAACATACGGGTTTCTAAGAATAGCATTTCCAATTTTCCCTGAAGCATCTGTATACTTCAAAGAAGCGATTGCTTGGCTTGGTTTGGTAAATATCATTTATGGTGCTTTATGTGCGATGGCCCAAACAGATGTCAAAAAACTAATTGCGTACTCTTCGGTATCCCACATGGGTTTTGTCATGGTTGGTCTTGCGGCAATGACTATTCAGGGAACGAATGGAGCTGTGCTGCAGATGTTCAATCATGGAACCTCTACAGCGATGATGTTCCTTATGATTGGTGTTCTCTATGAGAGATCTCATCATAGATGGATTGTTAGACCAGATGGTACGAAAGGGTTTGGTGGTCTATACACTCAACTACCAGTCTTCTCTATTATTTTTATTATCTCTATGTTTGCTTCAATGGGACTTCCTGGTTTAAGTGGTTTCATCTCAGAGGCGTTAATTTTCCTAGGGATTTACCAAGAGTTTACAACAATCACGGTGCTTGCAGTAATTGGTCTCTTGATTGGTGCTGCTTACCTGCTTTGGATGTTCAAAAGAATGTTTTTTGGAGAGGTTATTGATAGCGTTAAAGACTATAGTGACATGAATGCTAGAGAAATTTTTTACATGATCCCTCTTTGTATTGCGGTTATCTTCTTTGGAATCTATCCGTCACCTGTTTTAAATATTATGAAGGGATCAGTGGGGTCTTTAGTTGAATTACTTGGAAGGTTTCAATAATCTCCAAATAAGGTATTGTTATGGTTAATCTAGGTTTAAATTATCTAAATAGTCTTAGTGTCTATGTTCCAGAAGCACTTGCATTGGTTGTAATGGTTGGCTTGGTCTTTCTCGAGGCAACATATAATCATAATGAAAAAAGAAAAATGACTAATTACTTTTCTCTTATTGGTCTCTTTTCAATTATAGTTGTTTTGTTTTTAAACCTTAGTAATGCGCCAACGACTGCATTTTTTAATGCGGTTGCTATCGATCCATTTTCTACGTTAATGAAGTTAATGATGACTCTTGGTACAATTGGTGCAATTTATCTTAACTCTGTTACCAAGGAGATTAACCTCAATTCCAAAAACGAATTCAATATATTAGTTGTTGGCGTTCTCATTGGTGGAATGATTTTGGCTTCGGCAAATAACATGCTGACTTTATATGTAGGTGTTGAAACTCTTTCGATTCTGTCTTATGTGCTTGCTTCTTTTAAGAGATCTAATGAAATGTCATCCGAGGCAGGGCTAAAGTACTCCCTGTATGGTGGTGTTTCTGCAGGTTTGATGCTTTTTGGCTTAAGCCATATTTATGGTGTGTTTGGTACTATTCAATTTACTGGGCTTGTTGACCAATTGAATCAGCTTAATATGAATCAGACTTTAGTTTTAATTCCCTCATTTTTGTTATTTTTTGTTGGCTTAGGATACAAGATTGCATGTGTTCCATTTCACATGTGGACTCCTGATGTTTATCAAGGTTCACCTCTCCCCGTAACGACATTTTTCTCAATCGTTCCTAAGCTCGCTGGGATCGCCGCTGTTATGAGGATATCAATGATATTTCTTGGTGGTGAGGGCTTATTTTCAACATCTATTATTGGTCTGCTAGTTGTTGTTTCGGCTTTAACGATGACGGTAGGAAACGTAACTGCAATAGGACAACAAAGTGTTAAAAGGATGCTTGCTTATTCTTCAATATCACATGCTGGCTTCATGCTAATGGGTGTCGTTGTTCTCGGGCAGGATGGTGTTTCGGCAATCTCATACTACTCAATGGTCTACGTCTTTATGACATTAGTAGCATTTTATGTAGTTGGCTTTGTTAGTGATCACTATGGAAATGATGATTTTAACAGGTTCAACGGGTTAATAAAGAGAAACCCTTTGATGGCAATTTTACTTACGATATCAATGGTGTCTCTTGCAGGGATTCCTCCATTTGGAGGATTTGTTGCTAAGTTTAATATCCTAAGCGCTGCGGTTAATAATAAGTTTTATACGCTTGCTTTTATCGGTGGATTAAACTCGGTAGTTTCCCTTTACTATTATATTAAGATTGTTCGTTACATGGTATTTAATAAAGAAGAGTCGGACGACTCAATCTTAGGCTTTAATGCTGTTAATAGATCTGTTCTAGTAGCGCTTTCTCTACCAATAATTATTCTTGGAATAAAATGGTCAGGATTTCTTAGTATTACAGAGAAAGCTATAATATCTATTTTCTAAAAATTTTTTAATTCATGATATATTTATTCATAGATTCATGAATAGATATAAAATTAAGCTAAAAAATAAAAAAGTAGTTGGCCCGGTAGATCTCAAAGGTCTTCAACAGCTATTTATTGAGAACAAGATCTCAATTGAAAACGAATTCCAACTCTACCCAATTGGTGACTGGCTTTCAGGTGATAAAATTAATGAAATCATTGAAGTTTATAGGTTATCAAACCCTAGTTTTGAGGAATTCCAATTTTCAAAAGTTTACGAACCATCATCAGATCTAAATGAAAAGAAAGATAAAGATATTGTAGAAGATCATATGCAGGGAGATCGTGAACCTGAGGATGTAAATAATGAAAGTGGTGGCGAGGCAACAAGTTACACTTTAACTGATGACAACACGGATAAAACAATTGTCCTCAATACTAAAAAGTTTAATTCCCCAGATAAAACTAAGGTCGTAAATCTCGGCGAAGTTTTGACCGAAAGTTCCTCTAATGCTGAAGATTCGGCATCAAGTGAAGAGAATGAATTAATTGAAGATGAGGTAGAAAAAGAAGAAGAGATATCAATCGAGGATAAAACGAGTGTAATAAACATTCAAGATATGCATGGCGCCTTAATGAACGATGGTGACCTTGCTCTTAAAGAGTTTCAAGAGGAAGTTGATAATAGTAATGATGAGAAATTAAAGAAAGAGAGTGAGCAGAATGATCTAGATATTTCGACAGATACCTCTGAGTTTGACGATAAGAATGTTAAAAAAAAGAAAGAAAAAAGAATAGGTGTAGTAGGGATTTTAGCTGTTTTTATCGTTGGTTATTTATACATGGATGAACCGCCTAAGGATGTTAAGCTGGTCCCCAAGTATTCAAAGGTTTTGTTTCCAACACCTTTGCAAACCTTAAATTCTATAAAGAGCCAAAAAAACTTTAACGAAGGCTTAAAAATAATTCCAATTATTGAGTCTGGAAATGCAGCTAAAAAAGATTTAGATCTTGCGTCTAAGCATTTCTTAACCTCAATAGAAAATCAGTTTAGAGTAAAAGCTAAAAATGGTTTAAATGAAATTAATGAGAGTATTAATTATTTAATTTATATCTACTCTTTGCGTCTACAAAATACAAAGCATCCAATCAAAGCGGGAGAGACGCTTTACGGCTTAATTAAGCTAGTTCAATCCAGAGTCTTTAATAATTCGTATGTTGCCTTAGGTGTCGCAAACTACTATTTGTATTTCGAAAAAATTACGGCAGCCAAATCAACTATCGAAAACTATTTAAGAATTTCTAAAAAACCTACTTTACAAATATTTATCAAGTACCTTGAGGTTGCTATCAGAGATGGAGACTTTAAGCTCTCGAGAGAGTTATTTGATAAAATTAAAAATGTACCAGATATGCCAATTAATGGGACATTAACCTTGGTTGAGTTTCTTGAGCTTGATGGCAGAAACGACGAGGCTTACGATCTTTTAAGAAAAGTTGCAGGTGAAAATAGAACTAATTCCAAAATCTTATTAAAATTCGCTGAGTATTTAATTATTAATAAAGACTTCAAGACGTTGGAAGCTATTCTACTTATCGTAGAAAAATTGCGTGGGAATTATTCTCCCCAAAATATTGCAAAATTTTATGAATACAAGGGTATTTATGCAGCAGCGAAAGGAAAGAATAAAAAGTCGGTTCAATATTTTAACTATTCACTGAAAGTTAAAGAAACAAGTTCTTTGAGGAGACGCTTAGCTGATTTATCAATTGGTGGTAGTGACTCTGTTGAAACTTTAATTAGAGAATCAAAGTCTAAGGTACTTCTTAATCAAGCAAAAAGGTCTGTTGATGAGGGAAAATTCAAAGTGGCAATTCAACAACTTGTTAAAGCTTGTGATGTGGCTCCAGACTTTTTGGATTCAAGGCTTTATTTTAGTGAGGTCCAACTGTCTCGAGGTTTGTTTTCGGCAGCAATAACTTCTTTGGACCTTTTATATTCTAAATACCCAAATGATGTAAAAGTGCAGTCAGCGATGGTTCTGGCATACATTGAATCTTTTAAAACATATGACGGACTGCTAAGACTTAGAGCTTTAAGTAAAACACCATTTGGAGAAACGGGAAAGTATCACTATCTTTGGGGTAAACTTCATGAAAAAGAGAAAAACTACTACAAGGCAATAAAAAGCTATCAATTTGCTAACCAAATAAATCCTCTTTTAGACGAAAGCCACTACCGCACTAGTTGGATTTACTATAAGTCCAGGAAATTTAAATTTGCTAAAGATAGCTTGAATAAGGCGATAGAATTTAATCCAATTAATCTAGACTACAAACTCTTGTATGCAGATATTCTATATGAGTTACAAGGGGTAGAGACTAGCATTGGTTATGTTCGAAACTTATTGAAAGATTTTCCTGGTAATAAAAAACTTGAGGCTAAAATAGCTATATTCTACTATCGAAGTGGACAGTTGAAGTACTTTGAAAACTATAAAAAGAAATTAGAGCAACTTACAATTCCGGTGCCTTTTTATTATGAATTTATGATTGAAGAATCAAAGCTAGAGGGTAAGCCTGAAGAGGTTATAAGGTATTCTGAATTTCTTGCGAAAGTTGACCCATCTAATATTCAAATCCTGTTAGAGCTTGGTATTTTTTATCTTGATAGTGAAAAGTACCAAGATGCTGAAAAAATATTTCTTGAAGTTGAACAAAAGCTTAGTACCTTTCCAAAGATTTACTATTATTTGTCCAAAACATATTTGAGAATGCAGGACTTTGATAAAGCTTTAGAGTTTGGCGAAAAAGAGAAAAAGCAAAACCCACTAAGAAGTGATGGGGACTCTGTTTTAGGAGAGGTTTATACATTTATGGAGGAATGGGATAAGGCGATTAAGCATTTCGAACAAGCGATCTCCTTAAATACCAAAGACCAGGATGCTCTCTTGAATTTAGGGTTTATTCGTAAGGAGCAAAGGCAGTTTGAGCAGGCTAAAGAGCTCCTTGTAAGAGCAAAGAGTGTAAATGATAAA
>DCQT01000028.1 GCA_002323535.1 Bacteriovoracaceae bacterium UBA1511 | reverse complement strand
TTTCTCCAGCAACCTTATTTATTGTAGTCAAAATTAAAGCAGCACAAATAGAGAGACCTCCATTGACGACCGAAAATGAAAGATTTTGCCTCCTGATAACTTCATCCTCTGTGGTGAAATTGTAAAGAACAATGGACTCGTAGACGTAGGTTGAAACTAAAAACAGTAAAAGGCTTATAAGAGAGTTGATTAAAAGAGATGATATTGCAAAAAATAATCCGTTTGAAAGGTCAATTTGCTGTGCATTTACAATTATGACAAAACCGACCAGCCTCGAAGCAATAAAAATCCCATGGGCCAAGTTTTTTTCTGGATAAATTGAACGAAGGGTGAATCTTCTGATTCTTTTAAAAATTAGAAAATGGACATATCGGTAGGAAAATAAAATTCCAAAAATAAGAAGGCATAGAATAACTCTTATAAGTAATTTATCAAAAATCTCATTCATTTGTTTTCCGGTGTGCTTCAAGTTTTCTTAAGATGATATCTTTTAATTGCATTGTCTTAGTTGCTTCTTTAAAAAATTTCGATTTTAGATTTTTTTTAGTTATTGTTCCCTGTGGGCCAAATTCATTATTTAAGCCAAAAAAAGGAATGTCTTTTTTTATTGCAATTCTTGCAGATTTTAACATTTGATAGGTTGGCCTATAGGCACCGTAGGCAAATAATTTAGGAAGGTTTTTATAAGCTCTATAGTAATACCATTTTTTCTTGCCTGAAGGGGCGGTTTTCCAATAACCATAAGATGGATCTCCCATAAAGAGCACTCCTGGAGGCATTGGCGTGAAAGATGTCTCTTCTGATTGCTCCCCCCGTCTTAAGATAGATAAGCCAACATATTTTTTTTCCTCTTCAAAAAATACTTTAGGAGTTCTTACAGTCACCTCTGTTGAGTCTTCAAAGCCTTCAATAATTAAAAATTTTTGAAGATAAGTTTTCATAAAAAGACCAACTTCTTTAACATCAAGAAGAATGATAGTTAGAGGTCTACCTGGGAATAAATTAGAAAGAGCATATTTATCTTTTACAAAAATAGTGTGATTTCTCGTTGGGCTCAGGCTTTTTGAAACGCCTAAGTAAAAGAGTATCAGTAAAAGGTAAATAGAGATTTTGCTCATTAACTACTGGTTTATCATATCCAAAAGCTTAATTTTCTCATGAGAATCCAGATTCTCCAAGTCACAATGAAGGCGATTAACAGCATGAGACTTTGAAAACTTAGCAAAAAGATCAGTTGCTTCGTTAATATCAACCAAACTTGAGGAGGTTGACGAGTGAAGCTTTCTAAAGACTTTCAATGGATAACGCTGTGTGGGTACCTTGTCAGACGTATAGTATTTGCTTAACCTTCCAGAGGAGCTACATCTAATAAAGTCGATGTTATTTTCTTTAAGAAATATTTGAATCTCTTCAAGCTTATTCAATTGAGATGGATTGAAACTCTCAAATATCTTTTGAGGAATTTCGTTTTTGATAATCTTGTTCGCATATTGATTAGATGAATTTCTTAAATGTTTTAAAAGAAAGTGATCGTCATGCATCTGATATTCTTCAATATCTGCAGGTATAGTATATTCATTTGGTGAGGTTTTAAAATAACGGTACAAAAGTTGTTCTAAGCAAACTGGGCGATAATGGAAGTAAACCATCAAGAACATGTGATATCTACTTAGTAGAAAGTCATCAAATGTGACGACCGCTCTCTCTGATAATCCCAGGTAAATTTTCCCGTCAGTTTCGCAACAATTGAGATTATCTAAAATCCAGTCTAAGTCGTAGTTACCGTAAGAAACGCCACAAAAGTAACTGTCTCTTAGTAGGTAATCCATTCTGTCGCAATCAAGTTCACTAGAAATAAGCTGATGTAAAATAGGGAAATAGTTTTTTCCATCTAAAATGAAGTATGCCTCGTCTCTTGTTGAGCCCCTGATGAGATCAGCAATAGCCCCTTTTTTTACGCCAAATCTTTTTTCAACATCTTTAAAGGCATCGGAGAAGGAACTATCGACAATACTTTTTATTGTATAATCTTCATGGCTTGCTTGTCTGCTGGGATTGTCTCCCTCTGCTAAAAATTCTTTTGGTATGTTTAATTCACCTAGGGTTGGCATTACTGTTTCAGTAGAATGACTAAGAGGAGCATGGCCTATATCGTGAAGAAGACATCCAAGTTTAAAAGTTTCCTTTAATCTAAGAAGTTCACTAGTTACTTGTTTATTTTTAAAGAGTCTTTCAAAAGCTTTTTCTGCAATATGAAATACTCCAATTGAATGTAAAAAACGAGTATGTGTAGCACCAGGGAAAACGTATTCTGAGAAACCCAACTGTTTTATATTTCTTAGTCTTTGAAAAAAATTATCTTTAATAATTTTCTCTTCTTCTTTTAGTAGATGGATTGATCCGTGAACAGGGTCTCTAATTTCCATAATATTTCCTATAAAAAAGGGGTAGAAAAGCCTACCCCTTAATAAAGTGCTGATTAAACTAAAAGGGTTAGTCTTCTTTTAAGCCCGTGCCTCGTGCATAAGCTTCATCTTCATCCTCGAAGCTTGTTTCTTGAGATGCTTGCTCTGGATCATCAAAAGAGTCATTATAGCCCCAGCCATAATTATATTCTCCGCTCTCAAGGTCTTCATCTTCATCATCAGGATTATATTCTTCAACATTGTTGTTATCAAAGTTTGAGTAGTTTTCTGCTTGTGTTGCGTCTCCTGCGAGAACTTCATTTTCGTCTCCAAATTCACTCTCTACAGTTTCGGGCTCCATGCCCTCGTCCACTATTTCTTCTTCAATGATAGGCTCAGTCTTTGCCAGGCTCTCTTTATATTTTTTGATTGCTTCCTCTTTCGATAAAGAGAGGCTTTCAAGCTCTGATTTTGTGCTTTGTGTTTTAGGCTTTTTAATCGTTTTCTCAACAGATTTTTTTGCTACTTTCTTCTTTGCTGCTTTTTTGGCAACTTTTTTCTTCGTTACTTTTTTAGCTACTTTTTTCTTCGTTACTTTTTTAGCGACTTTTTTCTTCGTTGCTTTTTTAGCGATTTTTTTCTTTGCTGTTTTTTTAGCAACTTTTTTCTTTGCTGTTTTTTTAGCGACTTTTTTCTTTGCTGTTTTTTTA
>DCQT01000026.1 GCA_002323535.1 Bacteriovoracaceae bacterium UBA1511 | reverse complement strand
CTCCCCCAGAGTGAAAATTAACAACACACACCCTGGTTCAAGACAGGTACCAAGTTTCGTTTTTATATTTCACGTACTTTCATCAACACCTGTTTACATTTTGATCAAACTGTAAAAGGAAATGTCGGAGAGATCATAATAATATTTTATTGGATAGTAATTCTGAAGGTGCATGGCACCCAGCTTGCTCTAATTACCTTGAGGGGGAAAAAAGATTTTTTATTACGGGAGAATTTAAATGCTTAATTCTAAACACCTGAATATTTTTTTTACACTGATTATTTTTTGTTTATTTATCGAAAATAGCTCATACGCTGCCCCTTCACCGAGCACAGTAGATTTTTTAACACAACACCTGCCAACTCTTGAGCCTCAATATCGTCTAAGATGCCCCTCATTATTAGAAGGATCACCAAACCCTGACGACCCCGTAAATACAGAGAAAAGAAAGTCAAAAGAAACATTAAATATTACAATGCTTCCATTAAACGAGGAAGCCCCTGTATTTTTTCAAGAAATAATCCCCAGTGAAAAACAAAAACAAGCCGGGGCAAAAACTGAGTTCTTAATCTCATTTATTGGAGGAATTGATCAGTATAAAAGACCCGTAGTAAAAGCTGTTAAGAGAAAAGAGGTCGACTTCAATGCACTTGGAAGATCTCATACAAGTTCTGGAAGGCAATTTTTTTACATGGGACGAGCTGAGCGAGAACAAGTTTACGACAGAAAGGGCTATTCAGAAAAGGCAAAAGAGGAGGCTGAAATATTACTTAAGGTATTGCGCTATAGGGATCAATCAAAAATGATCGAAGCATTTAAACAGGAAACAAAAAATCTAAGTTATCAAAGAAAATTAGAAATAATCACGGCACTCGCGAATAGCTTTGTTAAAAACTACGATATGAAGCGAACAGAAAAAGACCCAAACAACAAAAGATGTAAAGGTGGCGTACCAAACATGATGCTTATAAAAGGTATTAGAGATGGGTCACAAAACAAATCGAATAATGAGATTGGGGTGTGTAGAGATATTCATTTGGCCGCTGGCTCTTTTGCCATGGCGAGTAAAATGCTTAAAAACGTTATTGGACTATCCTATAGAACAAAAGAAAGTGGACACTTAGTCTTGGCAGCTCAACCCAAATCATATGGACGATTAGATACAATTAATTACGGAAATCTTACTACACAAACGGGGTACTCCGGTGTCGGACTTTTAGAATCAAACAATAACAATATCAGCTATGGGATGAATTTTATTATCTCCGACCCAGCAACAAACAAGGCCTTATTTGTAGTCCCTACAAGAATGTTGTTAGACTTGGCACAATTATCAAACGGTTCAACGGATGATTTAATTTATGGGCACAGAGAACAAGTTAATGGCGATATGCGAATAGGTATAAAAAGAGGTCGTCATACAGTAACCGCAGGCACAAAAGTAATGGGCCAAGGGACCCCTGGCACAACCAGAGGGATATTTTATGCTTATGCAAATGATGGTTCTCTTGTTGAGGTAGATACCGCCATTGGTTATTACACTAACCAAAGACAATTAGAAAAAAATAGTCAGGCGACAAATCATGGAGCATTTGGAAGAGTTAAAGTTGGAAGAAAAATAAAATTTGGAAATAATAATAAGCCTGGATTTCATGGAAGCATTGGTTTAAATGTTCAAGCGATGGGAGGAACCGAGTGCCGAGGAGAAAGTACAGAAGAAGATTGTAGCTTAGGGGTTCATGGACTGGTTTCTAGTGAAATCTATGGTTCCATAGGACACAATTCAGAGTATGTTGATGTCGTGTTGACAGCGCAAAGTAGATTGCAAGTAACCAGCGATGAAAAAAGAAATAACTGGAACCCTGAACATAGTTTAAAAATGCCCCAACAAAGGTTGAGTTTTACAGGACGACTAAAACTTAAATCCATTATCATAAGACTAAATAATGAGCTTATTTTTACGAGCACTAATCTTGGTACGGCCGTGACATATTTTAATCGACTGGGCATAAGTTCAACTGATCAAAGAGTACTACTAGATTTTATAGCTAGTGGTCGATTTCAAGATGAGGGCACTCCAGTATGGTTACCTGGCTCCCAGTATGTATTATCTGCACAAGGTCGCTATGTGTTAAATGACACATTTACAGTGGGTGTTGATCTTAACCATATGCCGGATCTAGATAATGGATTTCAAGCAATGATAAATATTAATATTACACTAAATCCAGGACAAAAAAGAAAATAGCTAGAAAGACTAATGTTAATTAGATTTTTAGATCTAAGGTTTCTGTATAACAGCGACAACAATTGTGCCTTGGCCAAAATTTGGATAGGTGATAAAATGAACCTTAACCAAAAGAAAAACAAAAATTGATGATGGTATTATCTTTGATCCAAAATTTAAAATTATTTTTTATTATAACTTTTTTCTACTTCGATGTTGCGTTTTCAAACTGTAGTAGTGACCAAGCTAAAATTCTTACGGATGCAATCGTTTCACAAAAGTCAGAATCCTGGATAACTCCCGAGAATCAAAAAACGCTTCAAGGCATCATTCATAAACTTTTATTTGGAACTCATGAAAATATTCCGCAAGAAAAACGGACCCAAGAGGATATTACTCAAACTAATGACCTCTTTGCCTTAATAAATGAAATTCCCTCTATTGTAAAAGGTGATAATTTTTCAGAATACATAACAGAATTAAAGGTCCTATCTGAGATATTGGATCCCATTAAAAGTCGTGCCAAGCAAATCACACTAACGAGTGAGATAATTAAAGAACAAAAACAAGCAACGCATTTTTTTGAAATAACCATAAAAGATAGACAACAATTAGCTCCAAGATGGTTAGCATTTAATGGAAGTATCCCAAGAAGAAGAGTAAACGGAGAACAATATATAAAAACAGAAGCCCTACATAAAAAACTTGATAAATTTTTTGAACGAAAAGAAGGGGAAAAAGGTCCAGACCAAGAGGTCATAGAATTTTGCAAAGAGCTTAGAGAGGCCATGAGTGAAGACGCAAGTATGTGGACTTCCTGGATGACCGACCTGCAAAAGGCATTACAAAAAGAATATGTAAAAGTTCAAAATAGAGAAAGCTTAAGACAACTAAATTCAACAGGAAAAATTGATCCTCGTATATTAATTGATGTTCTTATCGCGAGGGCAAAGGAAGCTGAATTCAGTGGAGAGACAGTAAAAATTGACGGTTTACTCAGCGAAGAGGATTTTGGAGAACTCCTTAAAAACGGAACTCTTATAATAGATAACGCTTTCAAAGATAAAAGACACGGCATCTATACTCATATGTTTCAGTATGACATGATGATTCACTTCGCAAAAAGCAAAGGAAAGGATAAAAAAATAGTCCGAAAGTTCCTGGCCTGGATGGGACGAAATGAAGAGATTAGACCTGAGGGATTTACCACTTTGGATATATGGCAACATATGTTTGACTCATTGGCCAACGTGACGTGGTCTCCTGAAAGTCAAAACCATATATTCCAACAAGTTTTTGGATTAGAGGCTCAGAAAGCAGCTCCTAAAACTCCAAAACCTGCAGGAAAAATTAAACAAATATTTGAACGAATTAAAAGGCTTGTAAAGTAGAAAGGCAACTAATCAACTACTCGAAAACTACCTAATGCAATTTTCCAATAAGACCAAATAAATATTATTTTTTTTCTAATTAAAAATAGAAAATATGCCGATAATTCAACGTATGACGTTGAAAATATTAATTATTTTTACCTATTTCTTAGACTCAGTATTCGCCTTGCCCGCCGAAACTGTTCTTGAACGAGTAGCTGCACCTACAACTCCTAGATCATCAAATATAAAGGCGTATTGTTATCCTCTTAATCAAAATAAAATTGCCATAGGAGAAGCAGTAAGAAGATCCCTTGCCCCATCAAAGTTTGATGGAGGTGAAATGGAAGAAAACGGGCAAAGATGTTACCAAAAAAAGCCTTCCATCATCCAAAGAGCACCAAAATCAAAAAGACATGCACTCACAAAAAGAAAAAACCAAAAAATATATTGTTATAGCACTAATAAAAATGGATTTGCTAAGGGAAAGCCGAAAGTCGAGAAGGTCTCAGGTTTATTTATAAAACTATATTTCAATGAATATAATGAATTTAATAAATTTCAAAAAGCAAAAAGATGTTACTCAAAAAAACCTAAAACAAGAGAGGATCTGGCCCCTATATCTATACGAGAAATACTAAAACAATCAAAAACAAGATCTGATATTTCAGGGTCTGCAACCCAAGCGTTACTTTTAGAAAATGAAGAGGTGGTTGATCCATCATTTTGCGAGCAAGAGTCTGATCAATATAAAAAAGTCACCACGTTAAGTGGTGAAATTAGCGATGAAATAGACCCTAAAGTTTTAAGACGAATGAGAACAGGGAGTGACAATACAGACACCAGCTGTCGCTATGGTAATTTAGAAAATGTAAAAATCAAAAGAAGTGGAATTAACAGTCACCATATCGATAGTCTAAACTTTTTGCCGCTATCTGATGAAAACTTTTGGAAGATGTCCTTAAAAAAAATAAAAAGCGAGATTAAAAAACTAAAATATCGTTTGAGACAAAATAAATTATTAAAAACAAAAGACTTAGACGAAAAGGCACACATTGCAGAGGACAACCGTCTTTTAAATAAACAGTTAAATTACTATAATCAACTAAAAATTCTTAAGACTAATAAACCTAAAATCATCAAAAATTATTGTAAAACAAGAAAAATATTAACCGACTCACTTGACGTACAGCTTAAAATTTTTTCTCCCTGTTTGGATGTTAAAAATAAACCAAAAAATTTAAAATCTGAACTAATTAGCAGAACAAAGTTAGTCAATCGATTAAGATGTGTTCCCTTTACTGTGGGGGTAACCGCATCTAGCATTATTTTAGACCAAACACTCCAGTGTAAGCTGGAAGGATTTTCTGCTTACCCATACAATAACGATCCTGAAGAGGGTGCAAAATATATTGAGAAATGCTTTGAGCAAGCAACAGCAGAATGTTTTTGCTCAACTTGCCCTCCTAAATCATTGGATACTACATCTCTTAAAAAAATTTCTCAAAGTAAAAACATTGGTGAATTTAAAGAAGAGATGAGTGTGATCGTTCTAAACGTTAATAGGAAAAACTCTTGTAAAAAAGATATTCTAGAAATAGTTCAGGACAAGAAGTCTGAGTTTCTATATCAATGTGTAAAAAAAGACCTCAGTGCTCTAGGCACTGAAAATTTTTTAATGGCCAGACAAGGAATTTTAGATAGTACCAAACCTGCGAAAGAAAAAATTGATGCTCTATACACTCTTTTTGAAAAAGCCGGTGAACTAAAAAGGCCAAAACTTGCCAAAGAATTATTAAAATCAGCAATTGAAGTGGCGAAGGTAAACAATGATCCAAGACTACAGGAATTAAGCGATAAATTAAACTATGCTGAAGGCAATTTACATTTATTAACTCATGACGACGCCTTAATGGGAAATCTTATAAAAAATCATGAAAAGCAAATGGATCTTCAAAAAAGTTATTTGGTCGCTGACTCAATACACGAAACTCTACAAAGTAAGATATATCAATATTTCAAACAAAAGCCCAAAGCCAAAGAGGACGGTTCCAAAAGCTACAAAGAAAAGGTTGATCGGTTTTGCCAAGGCACAAAGAGGTTTCAGCGAGAAGGAACGGAAGAACAAAAAGGCGCCTATCATTGTTACACTGTTGGTAAATTTCTAAAAAAGTGGAAACAGCTTCTTTCTAGTGGAGGTTTTAGTACCACTAGAGAAATTCTTGCTGAAATTGAACGAAATGGAACATTGGAAGAGAGACAAGGACTTTACTTTTTTTCTAAGCCCCAGCGATTTATGGACATAACAGAGTTTCAAAGAAACTTCAGTCTTAGAAACCTTATTAACCCAGAAAGGCTTGATACAAGGGTAACTCAGGAAACAGAACCACAAACTTTCTCTGATGAAAGTCTGTGCAGCATTACCTACTCAGGTTATAGAACAATTTCAGAACGAAGAAGTTGTGGAGGCCAATGCCATCTTGACCCAAAAGACTTAAACGATATTTTATATCATAAAGTAAATTCAGGAACTGCGTCTCAGAGTCGACAAAAACCTTCCAAGGCAACTTGTAGTCCACATGCCTACTTTCCCTATCCCACAAGACTACCTAGTTTTAGTTTTATTGAAACAGAAAACCTTTGTCACTTTAAGGAATTAAACATCATAGATATGAGTAACTATTTAAATGATGCCATTCAAAAACTAGAGTCTCTACGGCCTAAAGAAAAACACCTCGCGGCGATTGATTACTTCAAAACAAAGCTCAAAGAAGTAGATAAACAAAAAGATAAATTTCAATCAGCGGCCATGAAATTATACTATCAACAAAAATGGTCACGTTCTTGGTTAGAAAGTCCTCCCAAAAATTTATATTTTAAATTAATGGAAGCAAAGGCAGCTGCCAAGAGTCCTGAACTAAAAAAACAAATAGCAGATACCCTAAAACAAGGCTTGCTCACTGCTGATTCTTTAGGAGGGCATTTTAACTTGGTTGCCCACAAATTAAGTATTACCAATTTGTATACAGTAATGAAAACAGGCAGATTCAATATGCCGCTAAGTTATGTAGACAGAACTCAAAATCCATTAAGTGAAATGGATAGAATTACATTAAGAAATGTCGGTGTAGGCGTTGATGACCTATCAAGAATAAGAGGATCTGTAGATGGTGAAACAGTTAGTGAGTCAGTTTGTCCCATGATGAGAGTAGGAATGCATAAAAGTGATGACAATAGAGAACCATTATTTTTATCACCATTGCATAATTTTATATTATTTCCAGAAGAAAGAAGAAATAAACCTGGCTTTGAATCCCAATTAGCTGATAATTTTGATCGAAGTTTTGATTTTATTAATACCCATCAAGATTACGGCGCTTGGGCCGGGGCCATAACTAACGCTGCACTCTATTCAATGAGAGCGACACATGAAGAGCTTCGCCCTGTAATTCAAAAAATTGAAGATAGTGAAGGTTCTGCTTCAAGAAAGGCCTATTACGCACTAACGGGATTACTCTCCGACCCCACATCAATTTTATTACCATGGGCCGGCGCAAAAGTAATACAGTTAGGAGCAAGGGCCTCTTTAATAAGAGCAGCCGCCGTTGGAGGTATTGACCTATTAACGGCCACCCCAAGAATCGTTCGTGCCACTGGTGCCATGGCGACGGAAGCATTTGGCTTTGAAATAGCTCATCGAGTGATTCAAGATTTGACCACAAGAGAAGGCGCTGATTGGGATGCTACTGATATAGCAAGTAATACCTTTTGGATGACATTAAAATTTGGTGCAGCTCATGGTATGACTAAAGCTTTGGGGAAAATATTTAGAACTCCACATTTTGATAAACTATTCAAAAGGAAGGGAGAACAAGTAATACTTGCCGATGGAACGAGGCTTCTTAATGGCCCTGGACAGTATGCGGAATTTTTTGGTTCCAAAATGGCAGCAACACTTGGGTTTTATTCTGTTGGCAAAATTGCCCATATGATTACTGAAAATCAACACGATTCTTCCTTTACAGAGGAGTTGATCATGCTCATCCAATTTGAGTTAGGGACAGCAATTCCAGGTAAGACAATAGGACTGTTGGGAAGAAATAATAAATCAATATCAGACGCTTACAAAAAGGCACTTAAAGAAAAAGAGGCATACAAAAGAAGAAACCCAGATGCCACAAAAGATCAACTTTTATCCGTAATGTTTGATTCTTTTGCAAAGGCAAAAAATGGCATCTCTGCAAGTTCAAAGCGGCGCTATGAAAAACTCGCCAAGGATTTATCTTCAAAGCAACTAGAATCCAGTGTGGCCAAATTATTTTCAGAATATATCGACTCTGGAGCGACAACAACGGCCGCAACGGCCCCCCAAGGAAATCTTGAGTTAAAAAGGGAAGCAAAACGTAAACAACGCTCTAAAGACCAAAGACAAAAAACACAAAGTAGTCGTACCAAAGAGCAATCGTCACAGACATCACCTGAGGTTGCATCAACCAGGGCCGAGCGAAAACCCACAACAAAACCAGCAAAGCGTTCTTCATCTCGAGAAAGAAAACCAACTAGTGAGAGGCCAGCAGAGGTTTTGATCTCCGAAGCGGTTAAACAAAAAATTCCTAAGGATATATACAAGATATTTGAGACGCTTGATCCCAAAATTCAAAGAAAAATTTTAGATAAATACCCCGCGGAGAATTTATCTGGGCTAAGGCTCAATATGTTTAAGGCAGAAATAATATTTGAAGGAAAAATAAAACGCGGAGAGATTGAGCGCTGTAGTTAACCTCCCCTCCAGATAATTGAAGGAAAATTTTTGAAAGTCCTCGTTTTAATATTAACCTTAACTTTTAGTCTGGCCACCTACTCAGAATGCAGTCAAACACAGGTACAAGTTTTTGTTGATGGTTTAATGCTTCATAAAGAAGGCAAATGGGAAGATTCAGCTAAGGTAAGGAAACAATTATATGGTTCTGTTCATCGACTTCTATTTAATCGAGGAAGAAATATTCGTAGTGGGAAAAGGACTGCTGAGGAAAGAACTAAGGCCAGTGATCTTTTTGTAAAAATTCAAGACTTAATTTCACTATCTCAAAGTGAAAACCCTGCAGAGTATTTAGAACAACTAGTCATGTTGAGAAAAGCGACTAAAGAGTCAAAGAGTTTGGCCGAAAAAGAGGGAATAATTGATCGCCTTCTTAGTGATCAAAGAAAAGTTGCTAGAGATATTGATCGCTTGTTAACCATTCGAGAAACGGAGTTCTCAGATAATTTTTCACTGTTACAAAATATAGAAAGCATGCAAAGTCGATCTTCCCCAGAGATGGGACTTGTATCCCGCCTTTCAGATGATAGTCGATTAAAATATAGTGAAAGACAACATTTCATTTATCTTAGCAATTTTTATAAAAAATCTAGAATAAACTCTCTTCTTTGGTCCTCTTGGATAAATACATTTAAAGGCGATATTTTAAGAGATGCTTACAAAATTCAAAATTTGGAAAATATTAGAGAAATGGGTGCCGGCCAATTACTCAGTTCAGAGAGGTTTAGAGAGGTCTTAATAAAAAGATTAAAAGAAGCGAGAGTACCGGAAGAGCTTGCCCTTGATAAACTCGATATTGATCATTTAATTAAGTTAGACTTGTTTAGACATTTTACGGCCACAAGGGGTGAAACTAGTAAGTTTTCAAAAACCATTAAATGGATGGCATCAAACCAACCTCTCCCTGGCGCCCCTCACTTACGCAGTGGAATGGCATTGTCTTTCTTGGTGGAAAAAGGAAGAGGAACACTAACATCACCGGAAAGAATTAATCCATTGATCTTCAATTTTATTGGTGAAGGAAAATCATTACGAGCATACAAATCCGAACAAAGACAAAAGGCAAAAAGGAAGATCTCGCAAGAATCCACTAATCCGGCGACTAAAGTTCCTGCAGCAGAAAGGGCAAAAATTGATCAAGTTTTCACTCAACGTCAACACCAACTGGAACAGGATTTAAGCAAAATCACAAATACAACTCCAATTAGTAGGGTTAGAGGAAGTTTTACATCACCCTCAATAAAGCCGCATATAAAGAAACTAATGGAGGTCTTATTTGCAGAGATGCAAACTGCCGAAACCTGGTCAAGCTGGGCCAAAGAACTACGAGAGGCAGTCATTGCTGAATATCAACTGCCTCATAATGCTCAAAAATATAAACAGTTTCTGATTGACTTTAAAATGGATAGAGTCATTTTGAAGCAAGTGCTACAAAAGAGATCCAAGGAAGCGGGTTTCTCCGGGGCCATTCATGAAATTAGAAGTGAAGTTGGCGTGTTACCACCAGGAGAATTTGCCTCAATTCTTCGTCAAGGTAAGTTAATTGTTGATAAACCTCTAGAGCGGGATAGTCACGGAGAATTTATTCATATGTTTCAAGTAGATCTAATGATTAAAATTGCTAAATCAAAAGGGATGAAACCTGAATTTGTTCGTGAGTTTTATCAATACATGGGACAAATGAAAGAGATGGGAAATGGTATGTTATCACTTCAACTATGGGATACCTTCTTTGATCAATTTAATAATAGTAGTTTTTTTAGGCCTGAAGATATGAATCCAATTATTGAGAGATATCTAAATTTATAAGCTTAGCTATGCAAGGCAAAAAAATTTGAAATTTGCACTTGCGAAACCAAAGGAGCATGGCACCAGAAAATGGCACCAGAAAAAAAGGAGCATGGCACCAGCATAAAGCTGATGCCACTCTTGTTTAATCTATCGCTTTAGCTTACACCGATCTGTCTTCAAAGGGATAGCATTTAATGTATCAACTAAAGAAAGATACTCTTTACAATGATGTGTAACGGATGCGTCAGAATATTTGTCTGCGTGCTCTAAGACTGTATTCCATGAACCTTTTTCTAAGAATGCTTTTGTTCTTGGGTGTTGAGAAAGAAAAACCAAGTTTCTTTGTTTTAAAAAAGTATTAAGAACCTCTTCCCTTCCATTTTTTTGAACAAATTCCATTAAATATAAAAGACGATAGTTTTGAGACGTATTTAAATTTCTTTGGGATGGACATCCAGCAAGAATTTTTTCTTTTTCGTTTTTATATTCTTTTCTGATACATTTATTGCTTAGTTTAACAACCTTGCTATAAAGTTTTAACATTGGTGTTTTTATATCAGTTGATAATTTACTAAAGCTTTTGGGGGCCATCTTTATTTTACACTGCCCCATTGAAACGACTTGCTGACAAAACTTCTGCGCTTCTTTTTCACTTGTATCAGAGTCAGTAAAGTGTTCCACACAGCCGCGCTTCATTCCACATTTATTTACCTTCTGTGCCATAAGTTCATCATGGGAAAATTTCCTATTTTTTGGAATAAATGTGGTGTTAGTAACTTTAGTTCTCTTTCTTGAACAAAGGGCGGTTAAGAAGTACACTCTATCGGTCAGCCGATCTGGTTTGTTACACTGCTCTGATACTACACCGCCATAACTATTGTGTGTCTCAGTTGATCGATTTTCGTGGTGGGTAAGATGAAAAATCTCATGGACTAATGTATTTCTTCCTGCAGCTGCTTCATTTTTAAGCTCAGTTGGCTCAACCATCATTTTAAAGAATGTTTCTGGCGCCAAATATACATCAGTATTTGGATTCATAGGATTATTTATATGATAACCCAAAGTTCCAGTTTCGGACGCTGTTTTATTGGTGCATTTAATCGTGGTTTTCTTTAAAACCTTTAACCATTCAGTGGTGTTACTCTTGACAGATGAATAGTTTTCGCCACAACTACTAACCTTCTCCACTGCGTTAGAGACTTGATTTGTAAGGATTGTGTCAACAAATTCAGGAGACATAGTTTTTAAATCATCAGAATAAGTCTCTAGTGCGTGTTGAAAACTTGTACCACTAAAGGTAATGCCATTTTGTTCCCTACTTTTATCTAGAAATTTAAAGCACTTTGTTGAAATCCTCAAACCAAATGGTGTCACGTAATAGCCCCCTTTCAAACCAACACCAAAGTTTTTAGGAGAAAAATTTGTGCTTTTATCAAGATCTAATAGCTCAGTTACGAGCTTCCTTTCCTTAGAACTCAATGCAGGATTTTTTTTATAAGTTTTTAATTTATTCCAAATTTTTTGTCCTCTTTTCCGCTTCGAGGATTTTGCTAAATCGCCGATTAAAGGAAAGTGATATTTGGAATCGTGAGTCACTTTATATAACTTCTCCCTTAATTTTAAAAATTCTTTAAAAGATGTTGCGTTATTATTAAAAGAATAAAACAGTACAAATAAAAGTATAAAAGATCTCATAGTACCCCCAATAAAGGGAAATGCAGCAATCTCAATGCCAATTAATTAAGCTTTATTCAACTAAGATTTGTATTAAAGTGTTTAAATAAAAGATCTGACAATATTTTAGACAGCTGTGTTTATAAATATCAGATAACGATAAGTGATTGAAAATAAAAAAATGCAGGATTAAACAAATTTAGTTACAATAAACTATGCATATTTTTTGCCACGCAAATGGCTTTCCTCCAGGTTGTTATAAAGAGTTTTTTAATCATTACAAAGATGAAAAAAATATCGATCTCATACCTATTACCCTTACACCAATTGATAAACCATTTACGATGTATGAGGCGGCAAGAAACTGGCATGACTATTCATGGGATCTA
>DCQT01000007.1 GCA_002323535.1 Bacteriovoracaceae bacterium UBA1511 | reverse complement strand
CCTTCATGCACCTGATTGCTATGAAAGACTTGGAAGTTTTTCTCAAATGAACCCACCCATTAGAGAAATGGAGCATCAAAAAAGATTGTGGGAAGCCGTGGCCAATAATGAGGTGGCGATCCTTGGCTCCGACCACGCTCCTCATACAGTTGAAGAAAAAAAACAACCTTATCCAACAAGCCCCTCAGGTATCCCAGGAGCCCAAACAATTTTTCCATTGATGCTCAACGCTTGCATGGAAAATAAAATTTCTTTAAATCAGCTAGTAAATTACTTTGTTAAAAACCCGGTTGAGGTTTTTAAAATTAAAAATAAAGGACAGATCAAAAAAGGCTTTGATGGAGATCTCACCATTTTTAGTAACCGAGATTTCACAATAAAAAATGAAGATCAGGCTAGTAAGTGTGGCTGGACACCCTTTGATGGAAAAAGGCTTAAAGGCCGGGTAGAAATGACCGTGGTTGGTGGAAAAGTGGTGATGAGAGATAATAAAATCATTACCAGAGAAGAGCTGTCTTCCTCTGCTGTAGAATTTCACCACTAACGGGAGTTATTTTTTTGGAAACAGAAAAAGAAAAATCGCTATTTAAAGCGGCCGTGAAAGCACGAGAAAACTCGTATAGCCCTTATTCAAAGTTTAAAGTTGGCGCTGCTATTCTCACTGAATCTGGAAATATCTATAGTGGATGTAATGTTGAAAATTGCAGCTTTGGCGCAACCATATGTGCTGAGCGAACAGCAATTTTAAAAGCGGTCAGTGAGGAAGGAAAGCTCACTATAAAAAAAGTTGTTGTCGTCACGGAGCCTCAAGCTGAGCCTTGTGGAATGTGTCTTCAAGTAATTGCAGAGTTTGCTTGCCCGGAGTGTGTTGTTTTACTTTGTGACTCAAAAAATGTTTTAAAGCGAATGAGTTTTGGAGACTTTCTTCCCAACCCATTTGATCCGTCGAAACTCCCATAATCCGGATATTGATTTCAAACACAAGGCATAAAAAAATAATTTTTATTTAACAAAGAGAGTAAAAATTATTTGCCACAATTCCGAATCTTCACAGGTGAGAAAGTGTTACAGACTTAATTCAAATATATCATTTTTGTTTTGTGCTAAGAATCTAATTATTCTATTATTTTTTTTGTATAGTCACGATGGAATAACTGAAAAATATTGCCACAGTGGAACAAGGACCCTTCTAGTAAACGGAGACGATAGTAATCATAACAGAAAACCAAAGCTCCTGGACAAGGCCAGCGACTATTGTAGTTTTTATTTAGACTTAAATAATATGAGAGAGGTTTTTTCCGACAAATCGTGTGAAAAAGTTCTAGTCCCTAAACATCCGCCATCTCTTCAAGGCTTTTGCTTTGGAATTGGAAAAAAATATCGAGATAATTTTCCCACATCTACCTCTAATAATTTTATAGCTGATATGAAAGATACAATTATCAGCGCGAAAGAAAAATCTGTAATATACCTAACTGACCATGGAACGATTAAAGATGGTATACATGGGCAAAACGAAGCTTCATTAGCCGAAAAAAATCTCAGCATTACTGATCTTAGAGAAGGCTTGAGTAACACTATCAAAGAAAAAAAAGAATCATTGTGTAATTGCAGTGATTGCCCGTGCGATCTCCCCCCTACCGTTTTTACATTTGATTTTTGTTTCTCAGGAGGATTACTTAATGGGCTGTTGGACGAAAAAGATGACCCAATTGAAAATGTTTGTGGAATAAGTGCATCGAGCGCAGAGGAGTTTGCCTGGGCAGATGAAACTCTTTCATCAAGCCTAAAAAACTTAAAAAAGGGATTAGGAGGAATATTCAAAAAAAAATATAAAAAGTGGGACTTAGACGGAGATGGGAGTATTAGCCTTAAAGAATGGGCAAATTTCTCATTTATAAAACATAACAAATCAGTACCGAACCTTACCTCTGACAGATATATTAACAAGCTATATTCAAAGCTTGGACTCGATAAAAAAAAAATAAATCTTAAATTAGATGCACCAACTTGCGATAAGGCCACAACTAGGTCTACTGACCAGGAACTTGATTACAACCTTCAAAAAATCAAATATGAGGCTGAGAAAAAACAACTTCTTAAAACCGCCTCAATTATTTACAGGAGAAAGATAACTGACATTACACCTAATAGAATAGAATTATTAAAAAAAGAAGAGAAAGAAGCCGATGATGTAATGAGAGCTTATGGAGATTTTAGCTATAAACTAGATAATATTTCTGCAAGTCTTTTACAGCAAGACATCATATTTGAAATTAGAATGAAAGAACAAAAAGACAAGCTCAATCAATATAACACCCTAATGTTTTTAAAAAGGCTCTGTGAAGAGTTTAAAAATTGTCCCGAATTCGATTCTAATTATCTAGATATCAATGACCCTCAAACATCCTTAGTTTTTAAGCACCTTGATGAGAAATGTGGATCAAATAGCCCTGAGGGAAGTAATTGCTTTTTTTTTAAAGAACAAAAAAATAAGTTAACTCAAAATCAAATCGATATTCAAGAAACGAAAAGTGAACTTATTCAAAATAGAGAGAAAAGTTATAATATTATTTTTAATAATCCAATTGAAAAACTTGAGTTACTAGAGAAAACATCAGAGCGGCAAAAAAATAATGAAGTCACGCGAAAAATTCGAAGCATCAAAAAATATTTCTTTAAAATTAAAAAGAAAACAGAAAAAGATATTGAAAAAAGTAAGTCTCCTGAAATAGCCTATAAGTCGTTGAAGGAAGCTAAGAAAAAGTTAATGGAGTTTATCTCTGACTCTAATTATAAAAATACTGAGGTTCTGGGTCATACTATTCCGAATCCAATTGAGAGCATGATGCATAAGGCACATCGTAAGAAAATAAAAACGAGAAAGGCCATGACTATTGTCAAAGAACTAGCGGTAAAAAAAGAACTTATAGAAAAAGGGCTCTCTCAAGAACTTAGAAAGCTTGAGACTTTAGAGAAATGTGAGAACACTCCCATGTTTAAATATAAAAAATGAAAATAATAATAAACCTCATATTCCTTTTTATATCCTTGAGTGCTTACTCTAAAAAAAATTTAATTAGTTCTGCTGGGATAGAGTTTCTTACGTGTGGACAGTATGAAATAAGGGGCTTACTTGGTTCTAATGAGGATAAAACAATTCATTTTTTACAAGTCTACCCCAATACTAAAAGACAATATAAAATTGTGATAGATGGTGATGTTAGCGAGTTTTTTCGCTTGAATACTAAAAAAGTTCACGTCACTGCCTCTGGAGTAATAAAAAGAAAGGGGAAAGCAAGTAGCTTGGTACTTCACCTTGATAAGCAACTAGAAATTCTTAACCCGAATGATAGATTTAAAGATGTTATCGTTAAGAAAAAAGAACTTTCATGTATCTAGACTTAGAATTGTCCCATAGTAACGATCAATTAAATTTGAATAGGTCCATCTGAAGTTTTATTTTTCACCCAAGCACATCAAAAATTAATAAGGATTTGAGATTGGCCCTTGATGCATCCTACAAGAAGGGCCGATCTTTTGTGAGTCAATTTTCTTGAAAATCGAAGAAAAAGAGGTGCTTCCATGCACCCTTGTGACCAACGGCCATCCTTCCCTGGGACCCCAATTGATTGACCACATGAATATTTTTACGTTTGTGCAATGAGTTGTCTTCCAGTGTAAGAAAATGTTTGTTTTTTGTTTCATTCTTTCGTTTTTAAAAATTAAACTCAGGTAATGAAAAAACTTTTATTAGCTTTATTTATCAGCATCTTTTTTTCTAAAGCCCACTCTAAATCAAGCTATACAATCGAAACTTTAGTCAGAAGCTTTCCCATAGGCGCTTTTGCAAAATACAGCTTCGGAAAAAGCTACCTATTCTGGGGTGACAAAAAAAATAAAAAAGATATTACCTACGGATTTATTCGCCCTGAAGTTGAATTTAGGACTAGCGGCCTTGTAAATTATGCTGGGGCGAAAGCCTATGTCTATCCTCTTCCTATTGTTGGGTTGTTTGCCGGAAGTGAAATTGGAAAAAGGGGTCTAGATACTCTTGATACATTCGACTGTGAAAAAGTTCATTGTAAAGGTGTGATGAGAAGAAATTTATATGGATTTAGAGCAGCAGTCGCCTACAAGAAGTGGTTTTTTACAACTGAGTATCGAAAATCAAATCTTGAATTTAGTAAAACAAGTCTTCCCTATGTTGATGAGATGACCACGCTTTTAGGTAATGGTGATGATCAGTCTATAGTTGAATTGTATGTCAGTGGTTATAATTTTGGTGATCATCAAATTGGTGCAATTTTTCTTAAAAATAAAATGAAAAACAACAAGACCTCTTCGACGATGACATCACTCCTTCATCAATACAATAAGCTTCCTTTTTCTTTTGGAGAAAAATTAAGCTCAAGTTTAATTTCAAGTGTTGGTGTTTTTAAAACTAGAAATGAGCAAGAAGTAATCACATTTCTATTTCAACTAAAGATAAACTCTCTAAGAGAGTTTCTATTATTTTAGTAATTACAAATTCAATTATCTCAAAAATTATAGGAAAAATTCCCATACAGCGTATCGTTTGATCTAAACGTTGCCCAATAAGAAGTGTCTTCAGGAATTTCAAGCATCTGCATACCGCCAGTGATTTTTGCGCCAGACTTGTGAGCGTAACTTAACTCACCTTTAAATATTCGATCTCCAAGATTTAAATCGCCAACATACCTAGCTTTTACAAACCAGCGATCACTTATGTGTCTTGTGTAATCCATCCCTAGGGCATTTTCAAATCGAAGCTCCCCTCCAAACACATTAGTCCCTCCAGAATTTCTTCTCGCAGACATTGCGAGCTCTCTTTTTGAAGAAATATAGTGGAGGTGAAAATCTCCCTCTTCTGCGTTTAAAAAAATGGACGCAAAAATATGTCTCTCATCATACAAGTCAGTTTCGTATTGATAATTCTCGTATGACTCAGGCACAAAATCATCATGATAATTAATATCTGGTTTAATAACCATTGCACCAAGCTTCACATCAACGTCTAGAATAGGAAAACTCAAGGTTCCCCCACCAATGGAGTGGTTAATTGAATAGGCACGAATTTTCATTCTCGCTTGGTCTACTTCCTCTTGCTCATAATATCCATATGCTCCAGTACGAAGCTTGTTTTCAGGCTTAATCATGCCGTAAAAGGATAAATTAAGTTTAGCGAGTTGCTTTTGAAAGCTTACACCGTAGCTTGGACGAAGTAAGAGCTCGTTAAGATCAGGAGTCATTAAATCATAACGAACAGGTGCCTCACCTTCTCTAAAGTTTAGCGTTTTTGGAGGAAGTTTTGACCACTCGTTATGCCCGATAATATCACCATTTCTAAAAAGGTAGCCTGGATTTAGCGTTGGAATATGGACGATACTTCCAAAAGCCTTGAATGTTCCGCCCCACATTTTTCGTTGAATTTCTAAACCGGTTAAACCTTCTTGGTCTGAATCAATGAGATTGAAACCTTTAAAACCATTAAAAGCCCCTATACCCCAAAACTTTTCCCCGTCGGTCCAATCGAGAATTTGTCGTCCAATTCGAACTCGAGTATTCCCTCTATTTTTTTCAATAAAAAATTCACCTAAGGAGAACATTGTGAGTTTCCCCTCTGGATAATACCTGATACTGGCCGAGGCTTTAGTATTGGCCCGATATTTTTTCAAGTCCCACTCATCTGCTAGGTTGAACTCAGCATATGAGTTGATTTCCTCTCCTGGATTATTTGGCGTATTTAATCGCTGAAAATGAGCGTACTGAAAATTTCCGGCAGCAAATGCCGTCGAAGTTAAAACTTTTGATAAAATGATGGCCTTCCGTAACAAGCAATTCCCTTTGCTAAGTTTTTAAACCATTTTAGTTTTAAACCCTGATGCTATCGCAGATGAAGCAAAAAGGTCCAGCCAGTACCCGACTGTTTTGCTCTAGGTATTTTTGCCCTCTAAGTCAATTGGGCTTGTCGAATATTTTATAATAGAATTTTACCCTAAACTTTGAGTGAACTTATGAAAAAAGTCTTCATCATACTATGTGTAATTCTATCTTCGTGCTTTAACGATGAACCTCCTGCAATCGATCAAGTTGAAGGTGGAACTTTTAATCAAACCTGCAACATGGATGCTGAAAAAATCAAATTGATTTTAGATGAAAATATTTTTTCTGAAATTGACTGCATTAGATTAAACCTTGAACAGTTTACAGACTTTGTAAGAAGAAAAGATCAACGCTATATCCACCGAGATGAACTATCTAAGTTTATTAATAAATTCTTTCCTGACGCAGGCGACTCGATGCTGGAAAGCCTTGATTTATTTTTCGACTTCAGTGCTCTCGTTCTTCGAGATCCGAAGGACAATATCTCTGTTCAAAATATGAGTAATCTTTTTGTACTGCTTAAAAAGTTTAATGCTTTTGGTGTGCCATTAAAGAAGCATTTTGTTGAAATTAGCGAGGACTCAAATTATTGGGATAAAAGAGAGGAGGTAAAATCTCTTATACAAGGTTTAATCCTAAGTATTGAGAATATTGTACTCAAAATTGAAGGGCCAGCGACCAAAATTGATACATATAACTTTATCAGTCTTCTAAAAAAGTCCATGAATATTAGCGATGATGTAATGGACTTGGAATTAATTCGTGACCTTCTTTTTATCAAGCCATTGTTTTTAGGCGGTGATGAAAAAACAATAAGTAGTGATGAAGTTGTTGGCTTTATTCAAAAGCTCTACCCTATCCTTTCTTCTGGACTAGACTTATTTTATGTAACAGACCTCGAAGTAATCACCGCATCCCAAAACATTGGACTCATTCTTGAGACTGTCCGATCAGCAAAGGATTCACTCTTTCCGCATCCTGGTGAAAAAGTAATTGCCTCTCATCAAAAATTATTAAGGGTCGTTGATAAAACTCTTAGCAGTATACTACCGTTTGATATCTATGATGTAGAAGAATCAATTATTAACGCAAAGAAAAATATTATCTCAGTCGAAACCAAAAATGCAGATGAGTACAAAATGTCTGACATGAATAGGATCTTTTCATGGGGCGAGGAGCTGTTGGAAAGACTGTACTTTAATAGCGTTTCATGGAGCTACCACATCGAAGAAATGGAGGGAGAGGACCCAATCACTTCCCTGGGTTTTGTCGATCTACCTGAATATGAAATGGTTAAAAGAACAAAAGTATTTGAGTACTGGAATGATTTTGTTCATGTAGCAAAAACCTTTAGAACTTTTCAAACACCGTCAGGTCTTCAATATTTTACAAATGAATATAAAAGACATTTAAATGGGTTCAATATCATCTCAGGTATTCGCTTTGGGCTACAAAAAGTACTTGTTCACTACGGCCATGCTGTTTTTGATCCCCAAACTGGAAAAGAGATCGCACGGGCGGCAAACCAAAATGATATCAGACAGCTTTTACTAGATTTTAGATCTGCACTTGTTACCCTTGAAGTATGGCCTAAGTATTTTGAGCGGTTTGTCGGTGAAGCAGCTACTGGTTGTGATTTATTTCAGTTTATGAGTAATGGTGACGGTGTCGCCAACCTTGATGAGGCGACAAGTTATATTAATAATATTTTCTCCGGATCAAATGTAGCAACAAAGCTTTTTGATGAATTAAAAAATTATTGTGATGTCGTTGAAGACGAGGATGGAAATGATGCTTATCTTGTCAGCTGTTACCGCCAGTATTTTTTCCAGGTTCTTTTTGAAGATTTAAACTATCGTCAATTTTATCAAAAGCTCTATGACTACACTGTCTTTTACTCAGCTGAAGAAGTAATGGAGTATTTAATAAATATAGAGCGAGCATCAAAAGAAGAAAGAGATGAAGCGATCCCAATGAGCAAGGTGGATCTTGGAAGACTCTTTGCCACTTTTTCAAGTGTAGAAACAACCATGCTTCACTTTGATGCCGACAAAGATAATATTCTTCACTACGATGAAGCAATGCAAGCCTTTAGTATTTTTAAGCGAACACTCATTGAGTTTAGTGGTTTAAAGGAATCTCAAGAGAAACTTGTACAGTCTGTTTATTTGTATATTCTAAAAAAGATGAAAGTCCCCTCTACCCTTGAGCTTTTATGGTTTCATGCGTTTGGAAAAAAGAAAAACTTAGAGGCGAGAAGAATGAATATTGGATCTATTTTTGCTCTTATTAGTGCTCAGACACTACCCTAACTACCGAGTTAGTTTATTTAATTCAATACAAGCATCTTTGTAGCCTGAGCTACAAGACTTTTGGAAATAACTTTTCGCCAGATCAGGTTTTAGTTGATCAATGAGCTTTTTTCCTAAAATAAAACAAGAAGCCGAATTGTTTTCTTCGTGACAGCTCCATCGCACCAAATCATCTTTAAAAAAATAGGTAAGACTTGATAAGGAAAACACCGTACCTAAAAATATATAGAGTCTTTTATATCTTTTCATCGAAATAACACCGGCACATCGTTTTCTACCTCTTTCCAAAAATAATTAAAATTCCAAAAACTCATTGGAGGTTTGTAGGACTCATTAAAATAATTAGGATCTAACACTTTTGTCGAAAATAGAACCTGATCTTGACGCCCAAGTTGTTTTAAAATTGAATCGTTACAAGTATCTAAGTTTTCCCTCTCCACGTCATCCAATTTAACATTAATCTTTTCTTTTACATTTCTATGATTCAAACTGACGCAAGTGTCCGGAGTTCCAAATGCATCATTAGGACTCAAATTTACTTTAACTTTCCATGTGTTAGGCGTCCAATTACTTCCATCATGTTCTAATTTACACGTTCCTCTTGTCCTCTGATTATTATCGTCACCTTCACATATCCCTAAACGAACACAGGCCACTTGATTTTTAAGGGTAAGATCTTGTTCACATTCATAAAAACGTGTGTCATCAGTTTGATATTCATTGACCTTATCACCATACTCATTTTGAATGGTGTTGTTGTTGGGGTTTAAACATTCACCTTTTGAATAGTTTCCAACAAAAACTGAAGCCGACTCGATAGAGTTTGATCCCTCATCATAAGAAATATCTACACCCCCAGCAAACTTTCCGACATTCGGCACTTGAGATGTCTCATCATCAGTTCCTGGCTGCTGCCATTTATTTTCGCTCTTAGACCAATAGTTCTCACTATTTTTATACTCGTGTTCTGATTCGGATATAGTCCAATAATTTCGAACCCACTTATTACTTAAAAAACTCTTTTCTCCATTGATACAACAATCTCGCTCATTCACATAACCATTCTCATCTGCTTCTCCATCAAGAGTTGAATCACCACCACTAGCATAGCTCATTTCTGCATCACCACAGTACCCCATCGACTCACAGGATTTTTGATCTGTTAAAGCTTGGTCAATTTCTCCATTTGCTTTTAGGCAAGTAAACTTGGAAAGACATTGTTCCATCGTTGAGATTAAGGCAACCGGTTCGTTCAAAATATTTTTACAAAGGTCTTCATCTCCCTCTCCCTCTCCTTTAACCGTTTTAACAGAATTTGAAAGCCCATCAGTTGAAATAAATGTCGTTGGAATGGACGTCACTTCATCAAGGTCTATGATTATTGATTCTAAATCAAAGACCGGGTCCGCTGGATCAATAGAGCCCGATGACTCTCTGCTTTCCGAATCACTTTCCGATGTGGAACTATAAAATTCACAACTACCAGCTTTGTGATAAAAAATATCTAAAATATCGTTGTTTAACTTACAATGGAATTCACACATGACCTTACTAGTTAAAGTCGGTATTGGAGTGAGTTCGTCTGGCTTCATACAAATTCCACTTCCCTTGCTTTCGCCGTATATATTAAGATTACTAAAATTATAAAAAAATTGAGACTCCTGACTTGTACCAACGAATCCACCAACATTTGCTAAACCCTTGAGATTAATTGTGTTTAAATTTCTTGAAGAGACATAAGAGTTTCTAACTGAACTTTTAATCGATCTTCCGACAAATCCACCAAAGGAGTTTACATCTATAAGCGATGTGCTCTCTGCAGTTGGCGTGTGATCTTCTGAGTCAACATAGTCTTTATCCCATTGAAGGATTACTCCATTTATATGCACATAGGATGAGTTGGCCTTAACGTTATAACCATGCCCTATCGCTCCTCCTACATCTTCAAATCCAAAAAGACTTCCTAACTTTACACTGTTATATAAAATCTCACCTCCTAGGTGATTTACTCCCTCCACAAGCTCAAGCTCCTCGCCGCAGAATGGCTCAATTGCAGAGTACTCACCACCAGAGCTACCGGCCAGCCCGCCAACTAAGGCCCAGCCTGAAATGTAACTTGTGTTTTCAATTTGATTATTTTTTATTTTTCCAAAAGTATTATCGGCCATGCTCAGACCGACAAGGCCACCTACAATATGAGCACCTTTTACAATTTTTGTTTTTATTACCGAGTCAAAAATATTTCCACGATTAAATCCAACTAGACCACCCACAACAGCTGCTTTGCCATTTTTAGCATTAACTTTTTCAGCGATAACATCAACATTTTTTACAGTTGATTGGTCACCCAGATAACCAACTGCTCCCCCTAAAAATGCTGCATCAAAACAAAGAGGATCGACTGGAGTAATCCCAGTAAAACTGTACTCCGCGGTACTCTCTACCTTTTTTATAAATATGTTCGTATTTTCTAAAGTCGAAAATGACATGGACCCAATAGCGCCTCCAACGTAGGACTTTCCGATAAATTCCTCTCCATTTTTTATCGTCAAATTACTGATACTTGATTTATTAACATTACCAGCAAAAACTCCGGCCATCTTACATTTATTTAAATTAAAACTTTTGGAGTTAAGGTCCATTGTAATATTATTTACTTCAGATTCCTCGAGGTCCCCGATCCCACCTCCGATTTTTCCAACGCAAATGTCATGTTTACTATTAAATTCGTCTTTAAATAAAATACTAGAGTTATGGAGCTCCAAGTTCTTTACCGTTCCAAAAAAACCACCTGAGGTTCTATCTAGCTCACTAACTTTTTTCAATTCAATACTTGCACCCTCCACTGATAAGTCATGAGCATTGGCAGATATTCCTCCAAAAACAGAACTCTGTTGATCTTCAGAAAACTTAATATTTAAATTGTTTATAGCCACAACATTTATTGGAGAATCAATAACATCGCTTAAGTTTTCTTGAAATTTCCCCTCAATTGCTCCCGCGAAACCGCCTGCTCCAGTACTTGCGGGAATATTTGGGATTTCAATTTTTATATCCGTAAATCTTCCGCCAAGGACTATACCCGCAAACCCTCCCGAAAGGGGTGACGCTGTTGGTGGTTGATTTGTATAAAGCGACACTTTATTGGCAATTGTATTGATGAGTAACCCCGAAAATACTCCACTGGAACTAGCAATATTACTAAAATCGTGAAACAACTGAACTCTTGAGGCACTCACATTTTCAAATCTGGCTCCATCACTAAGTCCAATGATTCCACCGGCAACACTTAATGGGTAAATATCAGAACCCTCTGCACGATCTGAAATAAAATCATCACCCTTGTTATGGATAATTCTAATATTTTCAAAGTTGAGATTTCTGATCTCACCACTTTTGGCGATGTAAGGAAATATTCCAATAGATCTTTTATTGTAATCCTTAAAGAAAACACTCAACCTTAAAATTGATTGGCCCTTTCCATCGATTACTCCTGTAAAGGCCAATCGATTATTTTGTCTATCTTCAGGTCCACCTGGTACTTCAAAATCATTGTAAAAAGTTATTTCTCCGAGTGGAAAAAAATCTTCTCCTACAACTAGAAGCTCTTCTTTAAAATCTAAATCAGCTCGGATATTAAAGTGTTTATCCCAGTCTTGCTTTCTTTTTCCGATATTTAAAAACTGTGCGGGGGTACAGATATTAAATGCCTGTCTATCACCAACTCCTGATGCCGTGCCACTATTTGCATAGGGAGAATTTGCTCGGGCAAGCTCATCGCAGATAAAATCATTTTCGAGCTGTCTTTTGACAGACTCTTCTTCCGCAAAAAAAGGCACCGTTGCCTCTTGGCAGGCGGTGACGAGGAGGATTAATGTTAAACAAACAACATTTATTTTCATAAACTACACAATCTTCTCGGTAGTTTAGCACTGAAGGCTTAGAGAAAATGCACAGTTTTCAGTAGTTTACCGTCCCAATAATTATCGTTATTTAGGTTAAAAAATCTATAAAGTTTTTAAAAACTCAATAAGATTAATTTTATCCTGCCACGAATATTTCTCACTCCCTTCATCATCTAGCCACATTTTATAATGTCCCGTATTTCTGAGGCCTGGCCTGGAGGTGTCGATTTTGGCTTCAGCGGTTCTCCATGACTTTGGGATACTCTTCCCGCGGGGGTAACCAACGCATTCAAAATCAAAATCTGTTTTTGGATTGTCTGCAGGTCCTTGATAAAAAACCTTTTCTCTTTGACTAGGTCTTGTCACAACGTCACAAAGAGTCGGAGCACTTCCATTATGAAAATATGGATAACGCATCCAAATTCCCACAAGCGGAGGTGGCACGTAGCCCTCTTGTGGTTCCACTACGGTGTTCATCTTTTTTGAAAGAGTAAGTTTATTTAGATCCTCATAAAAATACTTCATCCCCTCATACCTAAGTGGATCTGTTCCTACTTTTTTGACCGGTGTTTTTTCGTGATAAAGAACTGTCTTTGTTTTCAAGAGTTCAGAACTTGATAACTCATGAGCATTTTCATTCGACCAGTTCTTTACATACTGTCCGTGACATTTTTTACAAGTATTATTAAAGACAAGTTCCCCTTTTTTTGCCTTCTCAATATTTATAAGTTCCGCCTCAAAAAAATCCGTAAAATGTGGCGCTTTATTTGAAAAGACAGCGGAAGTTAACTCAATGACTGTTTTTTTGTTTTTATCCATCCACTTTTCAAGCTTGTGAAGATCAACTCCTCTTCCAATTTCATTCCAAAGAAAATTAGTAAAAATGGGGTTACCTGAAACTATCGATCCATCACTTAACCAACGGGTTTTATATTTAACATTCCACCACACGGCGGGCTTTGAGTCGGCCGGGACTTTAGATAACTCGTTATACCTTGGGTACTTTTCATAAAACGGACTCTTTTCAATATATCCATCAATATGTCTTTTAGAAAAACTAAGACCCATTTGAGCAAGAGAGGTATCAAGCCCTAGTGCAAGAGGAGTCTTTGTTCCAACCGCGCGAACGTTTTTTCTGGTTCTTGTAAATTCTTTTGTATCCACATCATTCGCCCCTGTCAGTAAGCGAAAAATACTAGGATGAACATAGGGTAAGTACTTTCCGGCCATCACAAAGACCTCATTCGCCCTCGGTCTTTTATTAGTTAACCCGAGCACTTTTTTTCCGAACATCTCCATGGAGTGACAGGTTGCACAGCTGAAGGTTAATTTTTCATTTCCCTCTTTATCTTCAATCAAAGTAACACCCATTCGGTAACTAGGCTTTGACCTTGATGGATAAGGAATTTCTTCAAACCCCTCTCCCTGAGTTCCTTGATCAGGGTAATCGTAGAGTCCAACCCAATCATAAAATCCATCCATCGTTTTAAAAGAGGGAGCTCTAAAAGGAAGATCAATAAGTTGGCCCTCTAAGTGATCAATCATTGCTTTTGGGTCTTTTAAAAATTTTTTCATCGGTGCCGTGGGGAGAAAGATTCCACTCACTTCCACAGGATAAACTAGAGCGTGAAGCTTCCCATTTTTTGTATATTGCTTTTTATCAGCGTCACTTAACTCATAGATATTCTCTCTTGTTTCTCCAAGAGATAGCTCAGCATCTCTCCCCCAGTTTGGAGTATCCCAAATTTCATCAACAGATCTGGAAAAAGTATTAAACGAAAAAAATGCAACACAAAGGCTGAAAAATATAATCCTTATAATCATCATCACTCCTAGATTGAGGATAATTTTACCGAAGCCCGAATCAAAAAATCCATCATTAATTTCTCACTTCTTCTAGCCTCAACGAAGTAGTTGAATTATATTCATAAAAAATAAAAAGGAACGTTTATGTCCCATGAACTTGAACTTTACCCTTCTATCGAACCTTACCATACTGAAATGCTCCAAGTTTCTGACCTTCATACTATCTATGTAGAGGAAGCGGGAAACCCTGAAGGAGAGCCTGTCGTTTTTCTTCACGGAGGACCAGGAGGAGGAAGTGCAGATGATTATCGCCGTTACTTTGATCCAAAGCGCTGGCGAATTATTTTATTTGATCAACGAGGATGTAAAAGAAGTACTCCATTTGCTGAATTAAAAGAAAACACGACATGGGACCTTGTCAGTGACATTGAAAAAATTCGAGAAAAAAAAGGAATTGAAAGCTGGCACGTCTTTGGTGGCTCATGGGGGTCAACACTTTCATTGAGCTATGCTATTTCGCACCCTGAAAGAGCAAAAAGCCTTATTCTTCGGGGAATATTTCTTCTTCGAAAAAAAGAAATTCAGTGGTTTTACCAAGAAGGGGCAAGTCGAATTTTTCCCGATGCTTGGGATCGCTACTGGAACGCTATCGACCCTGTGAAGCGTCATGACATGGTCAAAGCTTATTATGAAGTCCTAACAGGAGATGATCGCGAGAAAAAACTTGAGGCAGCAAGAGCCTGGTCAGTATGGGAAGCGAGCACATCAAAACTTGTTCAAGATCATGACTTAATGGATGGTTTTGACGAAGACCACTTCGCGGAGGCCTTTGCACGAATTGAGTGTCACTACTTTATTAATAATGGATTCTTTGAGTCCGACAACTGGATCCTTGATAATGCTCACAAGCTAAAAAATATTCCAACATATATTGTGCATGGGCGCTATGATATTGTATGTCCTGTGGAATCGGCTTTTGATTTAAAAAAGGCGATTCCTCACGCAGAGCTATATGTCACGCCAACGAGTGGACATTCACTAAGTGAAAAAGAAACAAGAACAAAAATAATTGAAATAACCAACGAGATCGTTCGATGAAAAATTTAGAAAACCCCATAACTTTTTTAACTAACAAAGACCCGGAAGAGCCTGCCATTATCGCAGGCCCTTGTTCTGCAGAATCAAAAGAGCAGGTAATGGCAACGGCGGACGCCATTTTATCAAAAGGAAGTGCCCATATTTTTAGAGCAGGAATATGGAAGCCAAGAACAAGGCCAAACTCATTTGAAGGGATCGGAGAAGAAGGACTTCCTTGGCTAACGGCAGTAAAAGAGAAATACAACATTCCTGTATCAACCGAAGTTGCAAAAACAAGTCACATTGAAGCAGCACTAAAACATAATATTGATCTTCTTTGGATTGGTGCAAGAACAACGGCCAGTCCATTTGCCATGCAGGAAATCGCTGATGCCCTTCGCGGTGTCGATATTCCGGTACTGGTAAAAAATCCAGTGAATGCGGAACTCGCATTATGGATTGGAGGAATGGAAAGGCTTAACCAAGCAGGCATTAATAAAATTGGTGCCATTCATCGTGGTTTTTCTGGAATTGAAAACACGATTTATCGAAACCTTCCTATGTGGCATTTGGCAATGGATCTCAAAAGAGTGCATCCAGAAATTCCGGTTATCTGTGATCCAAGTCATATTTGCGGAAAAAGAGAGCCCATCGCTCATGTAGCCCAGCATGCAGTAGACCTAAACCTTGATGGACTTATGATTGAGACGCATATCAATCCAGATGTGGCCCTTAGTGATAGTGGCCAACAGTTAACTCCAGACTCTCTAGATTCACTTTTATCAAATCTAGTGACTAAAAAAGAATATTCAACCAAAGCCCAGTTTGAACAAAAGCTTGAGTACCTCCGCGCTAAGATAGATCGACTCGATGATGAACTTGTTGAGCTTCTTAAAGGACGAGGACAAATATCTGTTGAAATTGGAAAATTAAAGCAAACAGAGCAAGTGACGGTTTTTCAACAAGGAAGACTTGATGAGCTTCTTGAACTAAGAAAAGACTCTGCAAAGAAAAAAGGCGTTAATCCAGAAATGGTTGAAGATATCTTTAAAAGAATTCATACAGAATCAGTTGAGTTACAATGTAACCTTCAACATGAAAAAGAAGACTAAGAATGCCCTCCCTTTCTAACCGAGTTTTATCGATTGAAGAATCTAGCAGCATTAAACTCGCCGCAAAAATAATTAACCTTAGAAACGAAGGTAAAGATATTATTGGACTTAATGTGGGAGAGCCTGACTTTGCCCCTCAAGAGTCCGTCCTATCCGCAACTAAAAAGGCCATTGATAACGGAAAATATCGTTATTCTAAAGTTCAAGGAGAAGCTGAATTAGTAAAAAGTCTACTTAATTATCATAAAAAGTTAAGCAATCATGACCTTGAAATAGATAATTTTCTCGTCTCGAATGGAAGCAAGCAAAGTCTCTATCAAATTTTTCAAACTATTTGTGAACCTGAAGACGAGGTCATCATTTTTGCCCCCTACTGGGTAACTTTCCCTGAAGCGATAAAACTCTCTGGCGCAAAACCTGTTACTATCACTCCTGATAAGACATCTCTTCTTCCCACAGTTGACCAAATAAAAAATAACTTAACGTCAAAAACAAAAGCGATCGTTATCAACTCTCCGAATAACCCATCTGGTCGAATATTTTCGGAAGACTTTTTAAAAGAGTTAATCACTCTTGCAAAAAAAGAAGACATCTTCATTATTTCAGATGAGGCCTATATTGATCTAATCTATAGCGCTGACTCCCCAAAGCACCTTTTTGATTTAGTCGAAGACTCTTTTGATTACATCATAACAGCACGTACGTTCTCTAAAACCCATGCCCTAACTGGTTTTCGAATTGGTTATACCATCGCAAGCAAAAAACTCACTAAGGCAATGAATAATCTTCAAGGACACCTTACAGGAAATAATTGTACTTTCGCGCAGTATGGCGCGGTAGAAAGCTTGTACACAAGTAACAATATTCTTTCGGAACAAAAAAACCTTTTTAAGACAAGAAGAGATAAAGCATTTGAAATAATCTCTCCTGTTCTACCTCTTGAAAAACCAGAGGGGGCTTTTTATTTATTTCCCTCAATTGAACATGTATTAAAACCAGGGGAATCTTGCCTTGATTTTTGCGCCGAACTTTTAGAAAAAAAACAAGTGGCCATATTACCAGGCATTGCCTTTGGTATGAAAAACTATATCCGTATTGCCTTCACCGACTCAACTGATCGAGTTATTGAGGGTTGTCAAAGAATTATCGATTTTATCAAGGAGCGATAATGCGCGTTTCACTTATTGGACATGGACGTTTAGGAAAATTAATTTCAAGTTTTCTTTCCAGAGATGTGGACCTTGAAATATTTGATCAATCAATTGATCGCCCACTCAGTGAAATATCTGAATCCTCTATCGTTTTACTATGTGTTCCCATTTCACAAATGGAGAGAGTCTGCCAAGATATCGCTCCTCATCTCAAAAAAAATACTCTTGTCATTGATGTTTGCTCAGTAAAAGAATATCCGATGGATGTGATGAAAAGCACTCTACCTAATCACGTTCAAATCCTAGGGACTCATCCAATGTTTGGGCCTGATAGTATTCACGATACATTATTTGGTGCAAAACTCGTTCTATGCAACGAAAGCTGCGATGAAGAATTGTATACAAAAATTAAGCTTTATCTATCCAATCAAGGAATGAGACTGATTGAAGCAACGCCAGAGGAGCATGATAAATCCATCTCAAGAACGCTCATTCTTTCTCATTTTATTGGCAACACATTAATGGAATTTGGAGCAAAAGAAGAGCTCATTGATACAAAAGGCTACAGAAGACTCCTTCGAATTCTTGATACCGTCAAAAACGACACGAATCAATTATTTAATGACATGAATAAATACAACCGATTTTCAAAAAATATGCGTGAAGATTTCATCTCAGTAATGAATTCAATTTCTGAAAAGGCAGACCAACACTCTAGTTAAAGAGGCTAAAGATTTTTCATTATATGCATTTTCTCGATATGCTTTTTCATAAGATGCCTCAAGTGAAAAATCTCAGCAATCATAAAAACGAAGAAGCAGAGGTAAAACCCAATTGTCTTAAAAAACAACCAGGTTGAAGTCTCACTGTAGACCGCGATAGCGAACATACCCAGGCCATAGATAAAAAAGAAAAGGCCACTGTGAAACTCCATCGTTTCCATTACCCACTCAGGAGGTGTTTGTTTCATCTTTAGATCTGTCATCATTTCTTTAAAAAAACTTTTATGTCTAACTTTGGAAGACAAAAGTAATCCGCCAATTAAAATGCCTGTGAACCCCGGCTGAAGCTTAAACCAAATTCCTTCGTCTGCAAAAACACTCATACCACCCAGTACAAGAAGCAGAAAAAAGTTAAAAATTGAAATTTTATGAACATGCTTTAGAAAGACTTTCTCTGCAATAATCTCTAGAAGCGCCAACCCAACACCTGCGGCTGCTGCTATTTTCACAGGATAATTTTCCTCTAAGTACCAGTAAACTAGTGCTGGTAAGAATGATATTAGAAAAAAGTTTTTTTTCATGAATTTACTTCTTTAATGAATCTGCCATAATAGTAGCATGTACAACTTTTTAATGAAAAAACCAATTTTTGCTATCGGAATCTTATTTTTTGTCATTTTTTTGTATCAATTTCAAACATCTGATTACATGCAAAATAGAAGAAAAATGTACACTGCTGCAAGTTGTACCGCAGTCACAGTAAGACTAAATAAGGTGAAACCAAAAGATTGGAAAGTGGATTGTAAGGGAACTTTTGCTGACAATTCGGATACTCTTTTAATCGAGGTTCCCTTAATTACTAGTAATGACAAAATCCCTCTTAAAATTGCCGCTTATAGAGAGCTTGCGAATCATCTCAACTTTGTGGCAAAAAATTCTCCTAACGACAATCTTGAAAGAACCTCATGGGTCAAAATTTCAGTAACTCATCCAACTGGCCAGGCAGATGGTGTTATCTCAGGAATGATGCTCGCAAAAATGAAAACTGTTGAAACTCCTGCTGCCTTAGCAGAGCACTTGAAAACAAGTGTACGAGTTAAAGATAATTTTCCTGAAGTTGATGAGACAAAGAAAAAGAACTAGCCGGATTTTTTTGATCTAAATTTCATCAAAACAAAAATACCTATCCGCATAAATAAAATCTGGATCTTTAGGGTTATAGTGTTGGCCATTAAGTGAGAATTGATAATTGTAAGCATGAAGAAAAATTCTCTCTGCTGCTTGTCCTCCGTAGAAAACATCTCCATAAATAGGGAACCCTGCCGTACTCAACTGAACTCTAATTTGATGGCGTCTCCCCTCGTTTAACTTAACTAGTACAAGTGAGAGTTGTCTTTTTTCATTGAACGAGACAAGTTCTCCCTCAATCTCGGAATTGGGATTCTCGCCAATTGTCGCGCGAGCTTTTCGTTTCTTTTCGCCATGATAATCAATATAGTGCTGATAATGAAAATGAGCATTTATTCTTCCTTGAACAATCGCTAAATAGTATTTCTTTTTCGGGGACTCACGGAAAACCTTGATGAGTTTTTCTTGTTTGGAAAAAATCAACAAACCAGAGGTTCCAAAGTCCAGTCTATACAATAAGCCTCGATCATAATTCTCTTTATTAACTTCCAGTATACCACTTCGACCGATATTTCTTAGATAACTGAAACAATTGTCCCACTCTAAATAACTCAATGGATGTGAATGCAAATTATGAGGCTTATGGATTACTAAAATATTTTCATCTTCAAAAATAATACCGCAATCATGTCTAAAAAAATTAGGGAATATAGACAAATTATTTAACAAGTTTAATGGTAGGGAAACCTCTCCTTTCTTACCTAGAAACTTTTTAGAAAACTTGAACTTTTTAATTAATGACCTAGAGAATCCACTTTTTTTCAAATATTCATCTACAGAAATATTATTCAATAAACATAATGAGCTTTCATTATTAGAAAGCATCAACCTTTCTTCCTTTAGTCTCAAGATCTACTTTTCTTATAGAAAATTCGACTCTTTGGCTTAGTCTATCTGACCTTCCGCCACCAGAGCCACTTATTTTTAACGGCCTTGAGTCTCCATAGGACACGATAGTTATTTTATTCGCAGATACACCTTTTTCAATAAGTGTCTTAGCAACAAGAGTGGCCCGTAAATTGGCCAGCTCGTAAGCATCTCCACCTGTTTTTTTATAAACCTCTCCAACTGATGCATGCCCTTTTACAAAAATATTCCAGTCTCTCTCCCCTAAAAGTCTCACCACCTTTTCTAAGGTAACGATACTTACACCTTCAAGTGCAATAGACCCCTCTTTGAAATAAATTTTATCTTTTACTTCGACTAATATTCCCTCTTTTTGTTCATACACATCAACATTTTCAGCTAAGCCTACGTCTCCTAAATCTTGCTTCATATTTTCAAGGACTTCAGTAGAGTCACGATTAACTTCATGCTTATTAAGCATCCCCTCCATAGTCAGGAATTCAATCGGGAATGGTCTTATCGTTGATTGGCTCTCTACCATTGTAGGCTGATTGTCAGCTGACTTACCGAGCTGAATAACCTCACCTTTTTTCAAAACATTTCCACCAAAAGCATTTCTAATTGACCCAAGTGCTGCTTCATATTTAGCACTTTCAGTTTTCGCAAATGATAAAAGTAGGACGAAAAACGTAAGAAGTAGTGTCACTAGGTCAGAGAATGTGGCCATCCATCCAGGTAGACCGGGAGGACACTCTGGACACTTACACGGTTCATCTTCAACTGCTGCTTGGTTATTTTCCTCTGCCATGACCTAACCCTATTCCGTAGCTTCTTCTTCACCACGCTGAGACGGAGGTAAAAAGGCAGATAACTTTTCTTTAATTAGTCTTGGGTTTTCTCCCGCAACAATTCCTAAAGTTCCCGCGACAATAATGTTCATCTTTAGAACCTCTCTAGAGGATCTAAACTTAACTTTATTTTTCATTGGTAGGGCAAAGGCATTGGCCAAAACTGCTCCATAAAACGTGGTCAAAAGCGCAACCGCCATCGCCGGTCCAATCGCTGCTTGGTCTGATAAATTTTGAAGCATAATAACCAAACCAATCAAAGTACCAATCATCCCAAATGCAGGCCCATCAGCACCAACACCATCAAGAACATCTATCCCCACACCATGACGGTCTTCAAGAGCGTCTATTTCTAATTGTAAAATAGCTTTTATGACCTCAGGTGGACGGTTATCCGCTGCAAGCATCATGGCCTTTTTCAAAAAAGCATCATCAACTTCAACTTTCTCTAAAGCAAAAATTGATTCTCTCCTTGCTGTTTCCGCAAGAGTGCTAATTTCTTCAATAGTTTCCTTAGGATCTGCTGGAGTAAAGAATATGGTTTTCATAATTACCGCGACAAGGTTTTTCACTACTTCCATAGGCCACTTAATCAATGTCCCTCCAATCACCCCCAGGCCAACAACTAGAGTAGAAGGAATATCGATAAATGCGGTGATATCACCACCCGATAAGATAGATCCAATGATCGCGACAATAACTAAAAATAGACCTGAGACCGTTGCTATATCCATAATTTAAACTCCAAAACGGATTTAACTCATCTAACGTCTCGGAATCAGAATCTGTGTTTTGAAATTTAAATAACTTAGGGAAAAAACTACCTAAAAAGGAAGGTTATTTAGTTTTGTGTAAAAAGAGCAGAAAAATAAAAGGTGTTTAAAAAATAAGTTAACCAACAAGATCCATTGAACGCTCTAGGTAATCCAGAACCTTCTGTCGAAACTCCGCCATAGTTATTTCAGTAACTCCATCAAGGAGAAGTTCTTTTTTTATGAAGTCCTCGGGAAAATCTGTAAGAAAAGCGATTTGCTCAAGTGATATTGGCTCTTCAGTCCTTGAAGCCTCGTCACTTATATTATTAGTTAGTTCCATATAACACTCCTGTGTTAATAAATTTCGAAGGAAAACCAAAATCCATTTCAGTTTTCCCTCGAAAGTCTATCCTTAGACTATGTAAAATTTTAAATATCATCAAAAAGGGGTGTCAACTTAACTTAACTGAACAGTCGAGGATGTAAGTTTATATTAGATTACCTTAAAAAAATCAGACTTTTTTAACAGGAAATGATGTCAGTGAAGCTCTTTACCTTGAGCATCATTTCTTCAAATTCGGCTCTAGCATCACTTAAAACGGTAATTCCGCCTCCGGCGCTGTACTTAAGTAGGTTGTTATTAAGATCGATCTCTGCAGTTCTAATATTTATTGAGCAGTCCACACGGCCCTCTTGCCCCATAATTGTACTGCCACAATATAACCCTCTATCTCTGCTTTCTACTCTCTTTAAAATTTCCATCACTCGTTTTTTTGGAGCACCAGTAATACTTCCTCCTGGAAACAGGCTCTCAAAAATTTTACTCAACTCAATTTCTTTAGATAAAGATATTTGGATTAAAGACATTTGATGTATAATTCCTGGTGCTAATAAAGGAACCTTTTTTTTCAGTACTTCACATACTGGCTCCTCAATTTTATTTAGATCATTTCTCAAAAGATCCGTAATCATAAATAACTCTGCTTGATCCTTTGAACTATTTTTTAACTTTGCCCAAGCTTTTTCTTTTCCACCAGCTTTTTTTATATCAATAGTTCCCTTAACAGGAAGGGTCTGTATTATTGCCTGGTTATTTCCTCTTTTTAATTGAAACAGAGACTCGGGAGTGTTTGACCAGAATGCTTTACCTAGTTTTTCAATATAAGTAAGCATAGAGAACCTTCCTCGCTTTGACTCGCTTACACTAACGTAGGTATTTATAATATTATCTTTACTTAAGTTTTTTACCTTGAACTCAAAAGGATAAGTTAAGTTGTACTGATAACAGTTCCCACTCATCAGTTCATTTAGTCCTAGATCGAATGCTTTTTGATAGCTTTGAAATGATGGCCAATTTTTTTCTTCTAAACCAATTTTATTAGAGGATAACTTTTTCTCTACAAGTGACAGCTTTGATTTATGAAACTTTAAAAGAACACCAAGACATGAATCGTCCGAAATATAGCTAACTTGATTTCTATATTGGTAATGCCCAAATTCATAATTCAGATGAAAAATATAAATATATTTCTCGTCCTCAATTTTATTGAGCCAATTTTTTACCTCTCGATGCCCATCACATTTTATCCTAGAACTTGAGACAAGCTCAGTGGCCTTCGAAGGATAAAAGGACCAAACCTCTTCAGGGTTATAAAGAAAATGAAGGTTCTTATTTTTACCATAAGGAAAAAGGCAAAAAATATCTCCTCTCATTCTAATCTTCTGGAGAAGCTCTATGAGTTAAGTTCTCAAAGGAAGTGTGCGCACCAACCCAAGCAAGTTTCGCCGTCCCTGTTTCACCTGCACGGTTTTTTGCAACAATAATTTCTGCAATACCAGGCTCTTTGGAATCCTTATTATAGAAATCATCTCGATAGACCATTAGAACAATATCCGCATCCTGCTCGATTGAACCAGACTCTCTTAAGTCAGCTGTGTTTGGTCTTTTATCAGGTCTTGATTCAACACTTCTGTTCAGCTGAGACAAAGCGATGACAGGACACTCAAGTTCTTTTGCCATTGACTTCAAGCCTCTTGAGATCTCTGCGATTTGTTGCTCTCTAGAAGGGTTGTTTGTGTGAGATTTCATTAGTTGAAGATAATCAATAATGATTAATCCAAGTCCATTTTCAGATTTAATTTTTCGACACTGGGAAAGAATATCTGGAACTGTTGTTCCCCCATTATCGTTTATATAGATAGGAAGTTGAGATAGTCCTTGAATTGCATTCCCAATGTTTCTTAAGTCAGTATCTAAAAAGTTTTTTGTTCTCAGGCGCTTTGAGTCAACTTTCGCTTCCGAAGATAAAATTCTCATAGAAAGTTCGGCATCAAGCATTTCTAGAGAGAACACAACAACTGGTAGTTTTGTTTGTTTGCATGATCTTGTGGCCACGTTCAGTGCTAGAGATGTTTTACCCATCCCCGGTCTTGCAGCTAGAACGATAAGTTGCCCACTTTGCATTCCAAGTAGGTATTTATCAAGCTCAGGGAAGCTTGTACTTAAGCCTGAAAGTTCACCTGCCTCTCTTGAGTTATCTTCAAGAGTTTTGAGGTTTATCTTCAAACATGCATTAAGCTTACTCATTTTTCCCGTTTTCGCTGAGTTAGTAAGATTAAAAAAACTTTGCTCAACTTCTTTGGCAAAGTCATCGAGACTTCCCGTATGCTCAAAACCCTTTTCAGCTACCCTATGCGCAGTTCTAATAATCTCTCGCATACTGGATTTATCTTTTACCGTCTTCCCGTAGTGATAAATGTTAGCAGAACTTGCCTGATCCTCAATGATTTCACTTACAAAAGAGGCACCACCGATTGAGTCAATCGCCCCCATCTCTGTCAGCCTAGAGCAAACTGTAACGTAGTCAATTGGTTTATTAGAGTTAGCTAAGTCTTGAATACAAACAAACAGAGTCCCATACTTAGGGTGATAAAAATCTTCTTTTACAAGAGCAAGGTCACTAATATCATCATAGGATTGGCCATCAACGAGAAGGCAACCAATTAATGACTTCTCCGCCAATAGGTCATGAGGTAATTCTTGGTGAGACACTTTGTTGGACATGGGCATTCCTTTCCCAAAAAAAAAGCTCCAACTCAAGAGAATGAGCTGGAGCTTTAGTAAAAAAATTTAGCTTCTTAAAATTTCATTAACTTCTTCATCTAAAGCTTGGTCTTCAGACTTAGCCTCTTCAGAAGTTTCTTCCGCTGGTTGCTCAGCAGCTTTTGCTTTTCTTTCAGCAGCTCTTTTTTCAGCAACAGCTTGCTTTTTCTTAAGCTCTTCAGCTTGCTCAGGATCCATAACAACCTTTACTTGGAAGTTTGCTACAACATCCTCAAAAAGAGATGCTTTAACGTCAAAAGAACCAACTGTTTTGATTGGCTTAGAAACTGTTAAAAGTCTTCTTTCAACTTCAACACCTTTTTTCTCAAGCTCTTCAGAAAGTTCTCTTGTTGTGATTGATCCAAATAGTTTTCCATTCTGACCAACTTTTTTAACAAACTCTAAAACAAGTCCATCAACTTTCTTTTGAGTAGCTTCAGCAACTGATTTGTGCTCAGCAACTTTTTTCGCTAGCATTTTTCTTTGTTGCTCAAGTGATTTTTGATTACCTTCGTCAGCCACTAGAGCTAACCCGTTTGGAACTAAAAAGTTTCTCGCATGTCCTGGAGAAACATTAACAATGTCCCCTACGTTGCCAACGGATTTTACATTATCCAAAAGTACAACTTTCATTACTTATCTCCTTCTTCTTTATTCAAAAAATATTTTCTAAAATTAAACCAGACATCAAAAAGCCCGAGGAAGACAACTGCCTTCCAAGCAAAAACGAGAATGAACATTAGAGAAAAACTTCTAAAAAAACCTCGAATTCTTTTGATGACAAAAAAATCGTAACAAACACCAAACCCTTGAAAAAAGTATAGTGTCCCAAGCGAATAAAGTAAGTTCATACCGACTGTTTGTAGGTGAGGATTAAAATAATCACCTACAAGAATAATAACGATTCCCAACATTACCAAATAAACATAATTAAATGGCAATTTAAAATAAGTTAAGTGGACAACTCCATAGGGAAACTCCACTTTTTTACGCCAAGAAAAAGAATTCCTTAAAACGTAATACAAACTTACCCACACACTCAAGAAGGTTCCAGATATAACCACTGCTGGTGTCCAGGAAATCAGCTCCAAGGCAATTTTATCCGGTGAAGAGATCAAGCTTTTCAACATAATTGCCTGCTCCCCTCCGAGGTTAAGTGCCTCTGTGAACTCTTTGTTATTTTTCAACTGATCGATATAGAACTTCGTTTGTGTTAGTACGATTTCATAAACAGACTGATCAGACAGAGCAACTAATACTCCAGCCATTAAAGCAAGACCACCCACTAATACACTTCCAGTATTTAGAACAATGGCCATAGGTGGAACTTTGCTTCTTATAGAGAACCCAATACCAAACCCAATGAGTGTCGCATATATTGCGAGAAGCCCACTTCCTCCAATGAAAAAACTCTTACCAAAAGCGATTAACGCGATAGCGTATAAACCAAGCTGAATAAGAAATGTTTTTTTCATCGGCCCATTTAAATAACTAAACGCGAATGCAGCTGGAGCGAAAAGACCAAAAGGCCCGAAAGAGCAAAGTAAAATGCCAAACAATGTCGCCGCAAATGTTTTTGCTAAAGCTGTATTGCTATTTGACATGAACTTCTCCTCAAGCTTTGTAAATTTTTGGTTTTCCACATTCTCAGTCATCTTTTTCAGTACCTACTATTGTCCAATAGTTCTGTTAGAAATGTGACTGATTATCCCAAGATTTCTTGCTCTTTTGATCGCTGTCGTTACATATCTTTGGTGCTTTCTTGAAACGCCAGAAACTCTAGCAGCAGAAATTTTCCCAAATTCATTTACTAACCAAGAGTAAGTTTTTGGATCTTTCCAGTCAGCGATGATGTTGTTTGACTTAAAGAAACAATGCTTACCTTTGGAGAATCTTTTACGATCTTTTTTCTCACCATCTTCACCCTCTTGCTCTAGAGCAGAACCGTGATATTTTTTAGATAGTGGAGTTTTGTAAGTCTTAAGGAGGTCAGAAGCAGAGACATCTTCACCTAACTTAAAGTTAGCA
>DCQT01000072.1:327-3809 GCA_002323535.1 Bacteriovoracaceae bacterium UBA1511 | reverse complement strand
ACATGGAATGGACGAGAGTTTTCTGGGAGATATTCTTTAGACGCTGGGATTCCTCTTTTTAAATTTAAAGCTTGGGGTCTAAAGTTCACGCCGGAGTTAATTAGATTTCAGCTCGGAGCTACGGCCGTTGTGGGGATAACGGAAGAGGTGATTACAAAGCAAGACCTAATTTCTTTTCTTCCAGACGGAATGCCGGTGGCACTACAAAATGTTATTTTAGATCTAGATTTTACCAATTCTACAGAAGACCAAGACTTAGCTGATTTTATCTCTGATGAAATCGCTGCTGGTAGAGTTGATAATATTAGGGGACAAGTTAACCTAAACAGCTTTTCAGGATTAGTGACATTAAACTCTGATTTAAGAGATGCTCTTATTAATGGACAAAAGCTTCCTGCGGCGGAAATTTACGCAAAGGTTGAAACAAAAATTGGCCCTCAAGTCGCTTGGGAGGGAAAACACTTCTTTGGACATGCGGCACTTTATGGTCTTGGTCGATTGGATTATCAGTTTAGTATTGCCGCTTCAAACGTTAACAATATGACAGACGCGTTAAATATCCCTCAAACAATTGAAGAGATGAACATGGCCCTTGATGCAAGTCTTGGCTATAAAAATGCGAACTACCAAATTGTTGCAAGCATGAATGAAGTAAAGCTTTTTAATATCTCTGAAGAAGATGATGCGGATCTTCGATACGGAAATCCAATGATGTATAAGGTTCAAGCGGATGCTCGCTTTAGACCCTATTCATTTTTAAAACTTAATGTTTATGGCGGATTTCATAAAAGAGAAGGCTATGATTTTATGGATGGTGTGTACGCCGGTGCTTCAACAGGTCTTTTTGTTTGGAAAGATCGCTTAGGGATAAATCTTCGAACTCAACTAGATCAAGATCATTTGACGTTAACTCCGAATCTTAAATTTTGGATTATGCAAGTTGATGGAATGTATAAAGTACCCATCGCGAGTGAGCGAGATGGTGTAGAGGTTTCACCTGCTTATTCTGTTAATCTTAGAATTTTTATTTAAACAGGCACAAAATATGACAAAAAAAGGGAGGCAAATTGCCTCCCCTTTTTTTTTGATAAGATTCTTTTTTTTATTCTTTTGCTTGAATTAGCTCTTCGATTTTAAGCAGTCCTAATTCTAGTAGATCTGTGACTGTTCCATCTGAACTACCTCCACAAAGACTTCTAGAGGAATTTGTTTCATAATATGCTTTAATCGCTTCACAATCATATTCCTCTGTTGTTGTGTTAGGGTCAATCACTGTACAATTGATACTTGCGCTATCACAGGTGATCTCTTTCGTTTCAAAATCATCAAAAAGAAGTTTTCCGCTACATTCAACTGAGGCCGTTTGTCCTGATACTTCAAAATTTAATTTGAAGTCACTAATTGTTGTCACAATTTCCCCTCCAATTGTATAGTTTGTCCCTCCTGCGCCATCATCTTCGCCTTCAACGAAAAAACCAGTTGCATCTACTGTGACGGCAACATTTCCATCAATTCCATTTGCAGTATATGTTTCTCCATTACAGCTATCAGTTATACCCTCACCAGATGTTATTGACCCTGAACATGCAGCTGTTATGACTGCCTCTGTACAACTAAAAGTCTCACATTTTCCATACATGACTGTTCCATCTTCATTGTATGAAGCTTCTTTTCTCGCTGCAAACTCGCCAAAATAGTCTTCAAAGCTTCCGCACACGCTAAAGTCTCCCCAATCAAAATCTTCACCATCATCATCGTTACACCCTGAGATACTCAAACAAAGGGACAAGACGAGAAGTAATTTTAATAATTTTTTATTCATTAAATTCTCCTTGATTAATTTTCCAACCTGGAAAAAATTCTGACTCCATTATATCACCTTAAAACACAGCTCCGGTGATTTTATGAATCAAAAAAATTATTCCTGAAGCAATCTTCTCAAGTACTCAGAAGTGCTTGCTAACTAAATGAAAATAATTGAGTTGTAGATTCTCTAGAAAGGACGGAACTCTTTTTGTTTTGTGCCTAAAAGTAGGCAGTTTATAGTTGTGAAACTAATGAGCTGGCGCCGATGCGAAAATTTGCAGGCGTAACCCTATCTTCTCCAAAAGCATTGATCATAAGATCCAAATAACCTTGTGCTTGCTCTTTTGTTTTGATCCCACCGGCCGGTTTAAACCCTCTAAGCTCACCATTATTCTCGTGAAAGGCTTTTAGTTCATTGACCATAATACTGGCGGCCTTAATGTTCGCATTAATCGAGGCCTTTCCCGTGGAGGTTTTAATGAAATCACTTCCTGATTCAAGTGCAACCTTGCTAGCAAGAGCAATATTATCATCATTACTTAATTCACCAACTTCGATAATCGTTTTTAATTTTGCCCGATGCTCATGACAAATATTTGCTAAAGTGCTTACTTCATCTCTCAATGCGTCGATTTCTCCACTAAGAACGAAACTTCGGTTAATCACCATATCAATTTCATTTGCCCCAAGATCAATCGCCATTTTTGTTTCAAGCTTTTTAACCTCAAGGGATACCTGACCATGAGGAAAGCCCCCGACAACAGTGGCAACGGGAAAGTCTTTTGGAAGATATTTTTTACAAGTATTTATAAAGGTAGGGAAAACACAGACAGCCGCAACACCTTTTTCTATAGCTTTTTGACACAGTTTTTTGACACAATTCTGTGAATCATCACCTGATAAAGTTGTTAAATCGATAAATGGTAAAAGGTGACTCATTTAGAACTCCTGGTTATGAAAAAGCCTTAATCACTGTAATATGTACCGTTAACCTTTGTCATTTAATGTATTTTTTCTTGCTCCACACTGATTCATAAGAGTAGAATACGCCCTCTACGGGTTTTATCCGTAAAGCACGATAACAGGGGCACAAAATGAGTTTATTAGCAGGAAAAAAAGTTTTAATTCTTGGTGTGGCAAATGAGAGAAGCATCGCTTGGGGGATCACTAAAGCAATGAAGGCTCAAGGTGCTAGTGTTGCCCTTACTTTTTTAAATGATCAACTTAAAAAACGTGTTGTACCTCTATCAGAAGAAGTTGGAGCAGACTGGATTCATGAAATGGATGTAACTAATGATACGCATTACGAATCCCTTAAAAATAAAGTCGAAACTGAGTGGGGTAAATTTGATGTTCTCGTTCACTCTCTTGCTTTTGCTAATAAAGACGATCTTCATGGTGATTTCTCTGACACCAGCCGGGAGGGATTTAAGCTGGCCTGTGATATTTCCGCTTTCAGCCTTGTTGGGCTATGCCATCACCTTAAAAGTCTAGTGAACGAAAATGGCTCAGTTATTTCTATGACCTATTATGGCTCGCAAAAGGTGTTGGATGGCTATAATGTTATGGGTGTGGCAAAGGCGGCACTTGAAGCTTCATCAAGATACCTTGCTTATGATCTTGGAAAATCAGGCATAAGAGTTAATTGTATCTCAGCAGGCCCAATAAAAACTCTT
>DCQT01000072.1:0-229 GCA_002323535.1 Bacteriovoracaceae bacterium UBA1511 | reverse complement strand
CGCTTTCAGCCTTGTTGGGCTATGTCATCACCTTAAAAGTCTAATGAACGAAAATGGATCAGTTATTTCGATGACTTATTATGGGTCTCAAAAAGTATTAGATGGTTACAATATAATGGGTGTCGCAAAAGCAGCTCTGGAGGCGTCATCAAGGTACCTGGCCCATGACTTAGGCAAATTTGGGATTAGAGTTAATTGCATATCGGCAGGTCCAATAAAAACTCTTGCA
>DCQT01000053.1:39526-40363 GCA_002323535.1 Bacteriovoracaceae bacterium UBA1511 | reverse complement strand
GACTACCATCATGGAAAGCATCACAACGCATACGTTACAAAATTAAACGCGGCCATTGAAGGGACAGAGCACGCGGAAAAATCAATAGAAGAATTAATAAAGACAACAAGTGGCGGATTATTTAATAACGCTGCTCAACATTACAACCACAGCTTTTATTGGAACTGTCTTGCGCCAAACGCGGGCGGAGAAGCAACAGGTTCAGTTGGTGAAATGATCACTGCAAAATGGGGCTCATTTGATAAGTTTAAAGAAGAGTTCTCTAACGCTGGTGCAACGAACTTTGGTTCAGGTTGGACATGGTTAGTTAAGAACGCTTCTGGTGAGCTTGCGATTGTTAACACTGACGACGCAGAGTGCCCACTTACAGACGGACATACTCCACTACTTACTATGGATGTATGGGAGCATGCTTACTACGTAGATTACAGAAACGCTCGTCCAAAATATATCGAAGCTTTTTGGAATCTTGTAAACTGGGATTTTGTTAACTCAAATCTCTAGTCATCAAAAAAATAATTTTAAAAGAGGGCCTAATTATAGGCCCTTTTTTTTTGTTAAAAATAGTCGCTTCTTTTAAAATAGTGGCATGAATAAATTGACGCTTATTTTTCTTCTTGGTGCTTGTGCCTCAAAACCTTACCTTGAATCATCTACGCCCCCAGATTGGATGGCCTCGATGCCCAAATACTGCAAGAATGAATACATTTGTGGTGTAGGGGAGGGAAGCTCTTTGGCCCAGGCAGACGATAGATCTAAAAGTGATATTTTAAAAACGATCAAATCAAGTGTGGACTCTTCTGTATCATACTCAGAAAAATCTGATGGAAACACCCT
>DCQT01000053.1:10715-39128 GCA_002323535.1 Bacteriovoracaceae bacterium UBA1511 | reverse complement strand
AGCGTTGGAAAAAAGAAGAGGGGAATTATTTTAGTTTTTCTCGGGTAAAAAAGTCACTTTTATTATCTGAAATTGACTCAGAGCTCTCGCCTCTTCTTAAAGAGCAAAAGTTTCAATTTAGAAAAAATACTTTCGGATCTCTTTTAAAAGCAAAGTCGATGGAAAAAAATATTGCCCCACTTATTTTTGAATATGAGGGGATTCAAGGAAGCAAGTATTCTCGTCACCCAGAAATGAGACAAATCATCAAGCGGCTAAATTTTCTTCGTCGTACTCCCATTGATCTTCAAATCTCGGTCCAAGCGGGAAGCCACTCCTCTGTACTAAAGTCACTTATTCGCGCACTTTTTGTTCGTAACGGATTAAATTTATCATCTACTGGAAAAGCTCTGAGGATTAGTGCTGAATTTAAGTCCATTCCGGTTAATTCAAAAGTTAAAGGGTTTGTGCAAAAAAAGGCAGAGCTTAATATTACATCAAGATCTAGTACTAATGAATCTGAGCTTCAATTTTCAAGAGTGGTCAGTGGAAGAAGTGACTCGCAAGTAAATGAAAGAATAAAGTTTGAGATTAAAAGATTTTTAGAAGATAATATGAGCGATTTAATTAATCTTTAATATCACCAAGGATGGATAATGAAATTTAATTTAACTCTACTGGCCTTTGCACTTGTTCTTGGTGCTTGCTCTTCATCAAAGTTTAAATCCACTGAGCATGAAGATATTGAAAGAGACTACGAGGTTAAAGATTCAAGCTCCAAAGCTCGCCCTGGTTGGATTGAGGACGCAAATGGGTGGGCAAGTGAAAATGATATCGATACTAAAACGCTAACCTATTATTCCTTTGAAACTACACCAAAAGTTTCAAGACAAATTGCATGTGATCTAGCTAAAGCTCGCGCCAGAGCAGACATTGCAGGAGAGATTGCTACTGAAATTTCAAAACAAATTGATCAAGAGGTTAGTGGAAATCCTGGGATTGATGAAAATTCACCAGAGATTTCAAGTTTGAAAGAATTTGTCGATAGCTTTTTATCATCCAGAATTCAGCGATCAGTTTATGGAGCAAAGATCAATAAAACATATTGGGAAAAAAGGTTTTACCAAAAAGATCTTGGGGCCAAAAAAGATTTTTACGGACACACCTGTGCCGTTTTTGTCTCAATATCGAAAGCTAACTTAAACAAATCAATTTCTGCCGCCCAAAAGGAACTTGAGCGAACTCAAAAAAATAACGTCTCTGAAGAAAGAAAGTTCTCTAGAGAGGAAATTAAAGAGATTATCGACAGAACAAGAAAAACTTTAAACAAGGAATAAGATAAATGAGAACACTATTAATTTTAGGACTACTTTCTACTTTAGTTTCTTGCGGAAGTTTTGAAGCAAAAAGGGTTAATGCTGACGAGAGTGATGAAAAGGCATTAGAAATAACAGACAAGTGGTTATCTCGAGATACAGAACAAGTAGTCAGAGAAGTATTAAAAAAAATGAAATCTCACCGTGGGTTTAAAAGATACATGCGCGGGAAAAATGATATCCCCACCGTTTTTATAGGAGAGGTCAAAAATTTAACAGCTGATCCTTATTTTCCTATTAATGATATCAATGATGAGTTTTTAAATGAGATTTCTGCAAGCGGTGACTTCACACTTGTTGATGAAGCGGCAAGAGAGGCAATCTTAAATGAAATCACTTATCAAAATGATGGAATGGTTGACCCTCGTACGGCAAAGCAGGTAGGCCGACAAACAGGCGCGGACTTAATCATTTTTGGAAATGTTTACATGAAGCCACAAAGTCGTGATGGAAAAACAATCAAGCAATACAGCGTAAACCTTCGCATGACGGATATTGAAAGAGGTGTAGAGGTCTTAAGAGTTAGAACTAAAGTGTCAAAATACTCTGAGAGCTCAAAGTACGGATGGTAAAAAGTCTAGGCATTGCTTTAATTTTTATCCTTGTTTCATGTTCGGGAACTGGAACAAAAGAGCGGCATCAATTAAGAGAACTTGTTAGAGTAGGAAGCTACGAGGAAGCGATTGATTTTCTCGATAGCATCTACTCTTTGGAAGACGAAAAAACGAAACTTCTTTATTTAATGGAGCGTGGGTTAATTGAGTTTCGTCGCGGGCAATTTTATAACGCGACATTTTTTTTGCAAAAGGCAGTAGAGGTTCATGGCCATCTCAGCTACGTAAGTATTAAAGATGGAATTAATAAAACACTTGTTAATGAAACAAAAAGTAAATATGTCGGTGAAGTTTTTGAAGGCGGTATGCTGCACTTTTTCAAAGCATATAGTTACTTTCAAATTTATTTAAATAAAAAAATTAATGCCTTTGATGGTGATAGATATTTACCCGCGAGGGATCAAAAAAAAATTACAAGCACAGAGCTCAAGTCTTACCTTCAAAAAGCTCGGTCCGAAATCGTTGCCTGGAATAGTTATCTAGAAAAAGTAAAATATAACAGACTTGGAAAAAGTGTTTTTAAACAAGATATGCTTCAGCACATCTTTGGTGGGTTTATTCATGAGCAGATGAAAACCAGCTTTGATCGCCAGACGGCACTTCTACTGTACAAAAAAGCTCTTGATATACTTCATAAAAACTATAACTCCTACGCCTTATACAATCTAAGATATAAAAAGTTTATTAAAGACTTTTCGAAACTCCCTTCCTTTTCAAAATCCGCAATTGATAAAAATTATGTCGTAAAAACAAAAGAGCACAAAAGCTTAGAGAATTTTTTATTAATTAAAATTTTATCCCTTTCGAAAGCTTCAGGTAATAGAACATTTAAAAATGCGCTTGCAAGGTACCGTCCCTCACAAAAAGTTATTAACTCTGCCCTCAAAACAGTACGTAGCAATGTTTTATTTATTGATATGGATGGAATAATCGGAAAGAAGTATTCAAAAACTGAATACTACTCTTTGGAGCGTGCACTTGGTGGAAACAGTAGTAGTAAATCAAAAAGAGCAGTGGCCCGCTTTGGGACAACGGCGATTATGCTTTTTGCAACACATAAGCTCGGATTGATGCCTCCTCCTACAAGGTATTCACCAGTTGGAGCAGAAATGGGAATCCGCCTTGGCCTTGCAGCTGGTAGGGGCGCAGCAATAAGCTTTGATGTGCCACAAATGCAAAAAATTCCACAACCTGAGCAACCAATTAGCCTTGAAATAAAGGGAAAAAAGTCTCTATCAATCCCTTTCCCTGTCGTGGCGCCAGTTACGGAAATTGCTGAGCAAGCAGTAAGAGAGTCAGCAATGAATAGAGCGGTTCGACAAGGGGCGAGACTTGCCTGGAAGCACTTGACGGCAATTGCGACTTGTATGGCCACTTACGAAGCAATGAAGAGAAAAAACAGTAAGTTTGTCGCGAAACAAGCGGCAGTATTTCAATATCTCGCTTTAATTGGCCTGATAAAAGAGACGGAAAAAGCGGACACAAGATACTGGTCTACTCTTCCTAATCTTATCAGAGTGGGGCATTTAGAGCTTCCGGCCGGTAAATATGAAGTCACAAAGAAATCAAAAAATGATAGATATCAAACTAAAAGTTTCTCTATTACCTCTAAAAACCAAACCCAAATAGTTCTATTTTAATTTCTTTTTTATCTTGATGTGTTTTGTCGGGAACTTGTTTTTCTAAGGAAATCAACTCCTGTGCCGATATAATTTTTATGACTCGAGTACTTCCTGCATTACTTGTGCTGTTTTTCTCTATTAGCAGCTATTCTAAATCTTTTAATCAAAAGGTTCTCTTCTGGAAGGACTACTCTTTCGCGGTAAATGACCCTTGGGTATTTTTGTCGACTAATGATCAAGAACGTTTTCAAATTCTCTTAGATTTTTTGGGTAGGTCAGAGTTCGGGAAAAAATTAATCTCAGACTCCAAAAAAAAGGCGAAAGAGTTCTCAGATGATAAGGAATTTTTAGAATTTTTTAAAAAAGGTAAAACATCTATCACTGACACAACTTTGAGTCGGCATTTTCCGCCAAGCGATCCTCAAGATATTAGCTACACCTCTTCTTCAATGATTTATTTAGATGAAGACTTGTCTATAGAAGATGCAATTCTAGATCTCGCCCATGAATTAACGCACTTCTCCAAAAGACCGACAACCAATCCTTACAGTGAGTACTTTGACCTTGAGTTTTATATAGAATCAACGATTTTAGGGCAGGGCGGTGAGTCAGAAGCTTTTATCTCTGAGTGCATGGTCATGCGAGACTTATTTCTCGATCGATTTAACCAAGATAAGAATTGTTTAAACCTCAATGCTGCGGAATCTGGAAGTCTTACGCAGAGAGTAATTGCAAGAAAACTATTTTTTAAACTAGGAAAACATGCTGGCGAATTTCGCAAAAGTTTGTCTAAACACAACCTTCCTGGAGATCATTTTCCTCATACTGAATCAACTGGGCCAGTTTTTATCTCATCTAATTATGATTTGCCTTACCCAGTTGCCGCGGTAGCTGAATATGAGTCCATTATGAAGCGAGTTTGTAAAAATGATAAACGTAGACTTGGCTATTTGAAAAAGCGGATGAATGAAACAGTAAACAGGAGCCCTGCGTCAATTACTTTTCATCGAGAGCAATCAAAGCTTCTCCGGCGTTGTAAATATTTCTTATAAACCTTAATTTCAAAGTCATTTTGTTTGGCCACAGAATAATTAAAAGATTAGCCTATATTTCCACTGATGATTAGCTTGTTTTTGGCCTGAGTTCATTGACGATACCCCTAAGTACGGGTAAAGATTACGATATACATCAATATTCCTTTTAGGAGAGTTTATGCAAGATTCAGTAGTCCTTGCGAAAGTCGACGATTTCCTCAACTGGGGGAGAAAAAATAGTCTCTGGCCTATGACATTTGGCCTTGCGTGCTGTGCGATCGAAATGATGGCAACAGGTGCAGCAAAACATGATTTAGAGCGGTTTGGTTGTGGTGCTTTTATGGCAACACCACGTAGAGCCGACTTAATGATTGTTGCTGGAACAGTTACGTTAAAAATGGCAACAAGAATCCAAACTCTTTATGAACAAATGGCCGAGCCAAAGTATGTTATCTCAATGGGATCATGTGCGAATAAAGGGGGACCTTACTGGCAACATGGGTATCATGTTTTAAAAGGTGTTGATGAAATTGTTCCTGTTGATGTTTACGTTCCTGGGTGCCCTCCAAGACCAGAGGCATTAATTGAAGGTTTAATGACTCTTCAGAAAAAAATCGCTAACGAAAGAATGCTACGTGATAAGTGGGTGAAAAATGCATAATGAATTAGCCAGCTATATTAACTCCCAAGTAACTGATGCCAACGCAGTCGCAAATATTGCAGAGGTGGGGGATTCCTCGATCTCAATTTCATCTGCAAAAGTTTACGACGTTTGTAAGCTCCTTAGAGATGGAGAGTATGAATATAATGTTCTTCAAGTTATCACAGGTTGTGATTATCCTGATGAGAATAAGATTGAAGTAAGCTACATTCTTGCTTCATATACAAAAAATACTGAACTTATTTTAAAAACAGCACTTGATAGAGAAGGCGACCTTACTGTTGCCTCTGTCGTTTCTATATGGAGTGCTGCTAATTTTCAAGAAAGAGAAACTTATGACATGCTTGGTGTTAATTTTGACGGGCATCCAGATCATAGAAGAATTCTTTGCCCCGAGGACTGGGAAGGGTTTCCACTAAGAAAAGATTATGTTCCAGCTGAGTCATATAAAGATATGACAATTAACCCAGTTCATAAAATGAACATAGGGGAAAGAGAGTTTGGCGCGAAACACGCACATATTAAAGGCGCAACGACGAGTGTTAAAAACTACTCAGTTGATGCACCAGAAGAGTCAGAAGAACTAAACAACTAAAACTAAATAAAAGAGAAATATTCATGTCGACTATTTTTAAACAAGAAAACTTAAAAACGGATCTTTTGACCATCAATATGGGTCCTCAGCATCCAGCGACTCACGGGGTTTTGAGAGTAGAAATCAAAACTGATTCTGAGATTGTCGCTGAAGCAACGCCTTACCTTGGTTATCTTCATAGATGTATGGAAAAGCATTGTGAGCATCTAGACTACAGAGGTGTGATTCCGTTTACAGATAGAATGGACTACCTTGCGGCGATGAACGCAGAGATGGGCTATGTTTTAACTGTTGAGAAAATGCTTGGAACTGAAGTCCCTGAAAGAGCTCAGTACATTAGAACTATTGTTGCAGAACTTCAAAGACTTGCTTCTCACTTAATGTTCTTTGGTGTTTACGCTATTGACTTAGGGGCATTCTCTCCATTTCTCTATGCATTCCAAGACAGAGAGTTTATTCTTCGAATCTTTGAAGAGATAAGTGGTGCGAGACTTCTTTATAATTACGTTTGGCTTGGTGGGGTTTGGAATGACATTTCAGATTCTCAGCTTAAAAGAATTGAAGGCTATCTTGATGAATTAGAAGAAAATATTAAAAAGTACCACACACTTGTTGGTGAAAATAAAATCTTTATTGGAAGAACGGCAAACGTAGGTGTTGTTTCAAAAGAGATGGCCTATGATTATGGCGCAACAGGTCCTGTCCTTCGTGGCTCAGGTGTTGATTGGGATCTTCGAAAGAAGCGTCCTTATGGGATTTATGACAAATTTGATTTCGACGTTATCACTGGTGAAGGCCTGAAAGGCCAGCTAGGTGATTGTTGGGATCGCTACTATGTTAGAATGTTGGAAATGCATGAAAGTATAAAAATTCTTCGTCAATGTTTAGATGGTATTGAGGAAGGTCCTATTATGGGTAAAGTCTCTAAGATTGTTAAAGTACCAAAAGGTGAAATTTATCTTAGAACAGAGTGTCCAAGAGGCGAACTTGGATATCATTTAATTTCTGACGGCGGAAAAACCCCGTACAGAGTAAAAGTTAAGTCATCTTGCTTTACTCACGTTTCAATGTTGCCAGAGCTAGCGCCTGGGCAAATGATTGCCGACTTTGTTGCAACAATTGGTAGTATCGATATCGTTTTAGGAGAGGTAGATCGATGAGCGCAGTAACAGAACAACCACTAACATTTAAGGGTTACTTCAGAAATATCAAAGAAGCGATTGTTTCTACCGTAAAAGGTATGGCGATTACTATTAAGTATGTTTACGGAGTTAAGCCAGTAACAGTTGAGTACCCAGAGGTTAAGGAAGTTCTCCCAGAGAACTCAAGATCAAGACTATACAATGACGTTGAAAATTGTATTTCTTGTATGCAATGTGCGACTGCTTGTCCGGTAGATTGTATCTACATTGCTGCAGTTAAAAGAGATAAGGATGCGCCGAAGTTAAAGACAACATCAGGTAATCCAATTCGACTTGACCTTACTCAATACACAATTGATACGGCCCTTTGTTGTTACTGTGGTCTTTGTACAACAGTGTGTCCGACGGAGTGCTTAACTCATACAACCGATTACGAGTTTTCACAGTTCACGCTTGATGAAATGAAATATGATTATCTGGCCGAAGATGTGCGAGCTTGGAGAACAAGAATAGTTAAATAGCGAGTTAATAAAATTTATTTTATAGAAGGCCAGTGATTTTCACTGGCTTTTTTTTGTCGTTTTTCCTGCTTTAGGTGACTGATTTTACAAATAGTTATTGGTTTTTTGTTTGCAAGTAAATTGTGGGATTCGGTTTTGGGAGAAACTCTAATGGAAAAACTATTAAAAAAACTAATTTTATTTACTTTGTTGAATTTTAACTTATTTGCAGGGGAAACATTAACATCTGTTGGTGGTGTAATTATAAACCTTCCCTCTGGACACAGCTTTCAAAAAGCTATTGAAGTTGGTGATGCACCTAAGAATAGACAATGCTTTGAAGAATTCATCACAGGAAAGGTATCAAAAATTTCCTTCCCAAAGTCAAAAAGAACGGTCTTTGAGCAAATAAGTGACCTTGGTTACTTTCCAGAAATTAGACTCGGCAAAAGAGGATCTAGTGAGGTGAGCGGTGATAGGTTTTCGTTCTCGATGAGAGACCTCGGCGATAACTGGTGTGATGAGAAAAAACAAAAATTTGTTTTCAAGAAATTTAAAAAAGAAGTCATAAAAAAAGTTAAAAGTGTGCTTGGTAAACAATTGGTCTCGTCACTAACTCGTCTTAATGGGGATGAGGATTTATCAAAATGCAGATGTTCAAACCTAAGTGAGTTTAAACTTAATGAGCGTGATGGAATCGCATACTTTCCAGATGGAACTCAAGTAAAAAATGATGAGTTATTATCAAGACTTTTTAAATTTTTTCATGCCGAAAGAGCAGCTAAAAGAACAAGGCATATAATCCCTGGTACTGAGTTTCTAGAAATTCTTGGAGGACAAGAATGTCTAGTGAGAAGGTATAAAAGAGATGCCGAAGGAAATAGAGTGCTTGATTACTGTGTGCCAAAAACTGTAAGTCTAACATCTGGTACGGATTCAGAAGATACGACAGAAGAGGAAGGGTCTAGTTCTGAAGAAAGTGAGGGAAATACTCAACAGGAGCAAACTCAAGAAGAAGATCAAGGTGGAGATCAAGATGAGAGTGAAAGTGAAGATGCAGAAAATGTGACAAGAAGTGGGGATGATTACGCGGCAGATGAGATTAAGCGACAAATGGATTTAATTAAATCGCTAGAAAAAAGGTATGAAACAGAGGGATTAGATAAGAAAGAGCCTAAAGGTGTTTATGCCCAACTAAGAGAGCAACTCGAGGAGATTGATGTACAGCATTTTTCAGAGGGCGAAAACGGAGAGATTTACGATACGGAAGGAAATCTAATAACAAATGAAACTTTGATTGAGAGATACTATTCCGAAACCTCTCCACCGGATGAAGACGTTGACTATAGACCTGAAATGATTCAAGGAGATGTAGTCGAATCTGAGGAAGGTAGTCATGACGGCGAAATTAATAGAGTAGAAGATGAGAGCAATAGTGAGGCAGAGGAAGAATCAGATGAGCTTAAAAGCACAGAGGATAGCACTGAAGATGAAGAGATCTCTGAGGATGAGAGTGACGATCTTGATGGAGAATAATAATTACTTTTTCTGTGACTAGATTGTTTTATAAATTAATCTGGCCGCAGCTCCTAAAAGAAATAATTTAAACAAAATATTAAACCGTTGATCTGAGAGTTTACCTAAGGCAGTCGTTCCTATTTTACTGCCTAATATTGTACAGGTACTGGCAGCTAGTATCAGCGGTAAATTCTCTAGAAATTCAAATCCTAGGCTAATGAAAACTATTACCTTCAATGAATGGGTAAATGTTTGCATTACAGCTTTTGTTGCAACAAGTTCTTTTTTTTCAAGTTCTGCTCCTAGCATAAAAGGAGCTAGGAAAGGTCCAACAGCGCCAGTTAGAGGGGAGATACTCCCTGTTACAAAGCCAACTAAAATGAAAAGTGGCAGGGGTGTTTTAAAGCGAAGCTTCTTAGGCCGAAATACAGCAAGAAAAATAATAACCACTAAAAAGTAGTAAAAAGTATCAGGTGAGGTGATAAGTTTTAAAATAAATCTGGAGGCAATAGATCCTAAAAAAAGTCCTGGAAAAAAATAAGAAATAATTTTTTTGTTAACATTTTGTTTTAAAAAAAATGCTCTTGAACTGTTACTCGCTAATTGAATGCAACCGTGAATTGGAACAATAGATTGGACTGGCAAGAAAAAAGTCATGAAGCTTATTAGTATAGTCCCTCCCGCCAATCCAATTACACCTGAAATTATACTGGAGAGAATTGCGACAACACATAAAAGGAGCAAGTTCATTTTAAATTCCTCATGTACTTTTAATTATTTTTTTTAGAAGTAATCCTTTTAGGTAATCTCCCTCGATGAATCCTGGTAACTTTTTGAAGTCCTCAGTTGGAGAGAGTCTTCTTACTCTTTCTAGACCGAGTGTTTTAATTGTTTTTGATATTTCATTTTCAAATTTTTTCCATGTCACTTTATGTGTATTTAGGAATAAATATAAATGGCCATGTGTATTTAAAACTTTAGATAACTCTGGGAGAAGCTTCTCGTAGTTCTTTAGTGCATTAGTTGTTTTCTTTCCGTCAGTACTGCTGCTAGGGGGGTCACAAACGATATGGTCATATTTTTTCTTTTCTTTTGTCGCAGTCTTTAAAAAATCGTCTACACTAGAGCAAAAACTTTGATGAGCATCTTTAGGTAAATCATTGATAAGTATATTGTTTTGAAGAATGTCTAAATACTTTTGACTTAAGTCAACTGAGTGAACATTTTCTAACCCCTTTTTTAGTCCAAATATTGAAAAAGCTCCGGTGTAACTAAAAAGGTTTAAAAGTGAATGTCCTGGTTTTAACAAATCACCTATTTTTTTTCTGATTGAACTCATGTCAGTGTAAATACCAATGTCGTAAGAACGCCCCAAGTTTAAGTTGTATTTAAGGCCAAATTCAGAGCATTCAATATCAAGGTTTTTATTATGAATGACAAAGTCATTCTTGTAGTCATATTCTTGAATGATTATCTTTTGTTTTTTATTCCTCGATTGAAAAAAATATTTAAAAATTTGAGTTGGGTACTTTTCGGTGAAAAACTTTTTTATAATAGAAAATAAGATTTTTGAGCTTGCGTCCCAAAAGTTACAATAACTTTGGACTAAGATGACTTCTCCGAGTCTTTGAATGAATAAACCTGGGATTTGGTCTGCTTCTCCAAAAACAAGAAAGAAGTTTTCTCTTTCTTCTAATAATCTTAGCTCCTCCCTAAAGGTTACGGCACTATCAAGACGGTTTTCAAACTCATTCCAAAAATTATGTTTTTTAAAGCGCGCATTAGAGTACTCACTCCAGTACCTGGCCTTTACTGATTTGTGTTCGGGGTCACCTATAAAAATCCAGGAGCTCTTTTTATCTTTAGATGCTGTTGCGATAAGGCCTGGTTTTTGGGGAAATTTATCAGTGTATGAATCTTTAGTTATCCAAGGGTGACCGAGGCCAAGATGCTTAATAGATTGAGGGTGAATCTCATAGAAGGTTGTTTTGGTGGTGTGTCTATTGTTTCTCATTTTCTATTTCTTTTTCAAATATGAACTTTTGAAATTTAGTTCTTTTGTTTTCTTTCAATTAGATCTTCAATGCAAGATATCAATTGATTTGTAACTTTAAATGGGTCGTCTAGGTCATAAATATTCATAGAGGTGAGGAAATCTCGATCTTTTGAACTTATCTGGGCGTAAGGGTCAAAGTTTTGCATAAAGGATTGAAGTTGTTCGATTTTTATTTCTAATTCAGATGAATTTAGAGTTTTGGTGTGGAGGTCGTTTATTAGGCTTTCTGAGTTTTCTTGTTTTTCCATTGGAGACCTTTTGTGCTCGTAAAACTGCTTATTTTTATAGTCTGGTTTCTCTTATTATACGCATTTAGTCACGAGGAAAAAATCAGTAAGTTAGCTCAAATACTTAAAACGCAACTGAATGAGCTATATTGGGGGAAAGAATTACTTAAGTGTAGGGAATTGCAAACAAAAATTGTGTTTAATGAAGATCTATCCAATCAAAATAGTACCGCATATCAGGAGACAATCAATAGGCTAATGATGCTTAAAAGTGAGTATGGAGAGGACATCAGAGGTTCGCTACTGGAACTATCCACGTTTTTGGAAGAAGAAATAGAGACAAGGTCAAAATTACGTCAGGTATTCGGGGAGAGTCTTTTTCAAATGGTGCTTATGGCTGGAGTAATAAATGCGATGTCCTTGTCATTTGATTACTTTCTAGAGACTAAAGCTCGTTATTTTGAAACTCTCTTCCTTAATTTATTTATGCTTTCTGGAGGTTTGGCTTTTCGGACCCTTTTTTCTTTTATATTAGATCGAAAAATTAAAGTCTTCATTTCTGCATTCTCTAATTTAAATCAATTCATTGTATTAGCAGGAGTTGGAGTTAGTTCTAACGAAATATCAACTAGAATGGGCTTTCAGGAATTTGAGTCAGCATGGAGACCTTTCCCAAGGCAAAGGGTGCAGCTTCTACGAGCTTTAAGAGATTGGAATGACAGGGGGCGAGACCCACGTATTGGTATTTCCCATATATCGAACCAGCTGAAATATGAATTCAAGCTGGCCTTGTCATCATTTAAAAAAAATAATGAGGCAGTAAAGCTATTATTTCTAATTTTATTTTTCTTAATCCCGTATTTTTATATATTTTCTTCGAAATTAATGAGTCGACTTTTGGCACCCTTTTGAGCCTGTTACATCATTTATGATTCTTGAAAAGCTAAAACAACCGAGGTAGATTCGTTTAATTTTTTAACTACTATAATGAGGTCCTTCAATGAACGATAAGCAAATCATTTACTCAATGTCTGGCGTTGGTAAAGTCTACAATCAAAAGCATGTTCTTAAAGATATTAGTCTCGGATACTACTACGGTGCAAAAATTGGCGTATTGGGTTTAAATGGTGCAGGTAAATCAACCTTACTTAAAATCCTTGCTGGATTAGATGATGATCACCTCGGAGAGACAACTCTCTCCAAAGGATACTCAATTGGATATTTAGAGCAGGAACCTGGTTTAGACCCAGAAAAAACCGTTAGAGAAGTTGTACAAGAGGGAGTGCAGGAAGTTGTTGACCTTCTTGCCCAATTTGAAGAAATAAATGCGCAGTTTGAGACAGCTGAAGACTTTGATGAGTTATTGGCCAAGCAGGCAAAGGTTCAAGATAAGCTTGATGCGTGTGATGGTTGGAACCTTGATTCCAGATTGGACCTGGCAATGACCGCACTTAATTGTCCTCCCTCAGATCAAAAGGTCGGTGTTTTATCTGGTGGTGAAAAGAGAAGAGTCGCACTGTGTAGGCTACTTCTAAGTGAACCTGATATTTTACTACTAGACGAACCGACAAACCATCTAGATGCAGAAACGGTCTGGTGGCTAGAAAGACACCTTCAGCAATATAAAGGAACAGTTATTGCTGTTACGCATGATAGGTACTTTTTGGATAATGTCGCAGGTTGGATTCTAGAGCTTGATCGGGGACAAGGAATTCCGTTCCAAGGTAATTACACTTCTTGGCTTGAGGCAAAAGCAAAAAGATTAGAGATTGAGGAAAAGAAAGAATCTAAAAAGCAAAAATCAATGAAGGAAGAGCTTGAGTGGATAAGATCAAATCCAAAAGCGAGGCAAGCAAAAAGTAAAGCGAGAATTAAAAACTATGAGGAAAGGCTAAAAGACTCCAAAGAAAAAAGAGTAGAGACTAATGAAATCTTTATCCCTGCAGGTCAAAGACTTGGAGATGTTGTCATTAATGCAAGCAATTTGAGTAAGTCATTTGGTGATAAGACTCTCTATGAAGGTTTGAGTTTCAAGTTACCTCCTGGTGGAATTGTAGGAGTTATAGGCCCTAACGGTGTCGGGAAATCAACCTTATTTAGAATGATAACGGGACAAGAAAAACCAGATGCTGGTGAAATAACGATTGGTGATACCGTACAGTTAGCTTATGTGGATCAGAGCAGAGAAATGGATCCGTCTAAGACCATTTATCAAGTGGTGTCAGGTGGCACTGAAATGCTAGAAGTTGGAGGCAAAGAAGTAAATGCTAGAGCCTATATAGCGAGATTCAATTTTTCAGGTGAAGATCAGAAAAAAGTTGTTACCCAGCTATCCGGAGGGGAGAGAAATAGAGTTCATTTAGCAAATATGCTGAAAGAGGGTGGAAATGTCTTACTTCTAGATGAACCGACCAACGACCTGGATGTTAATACACTTCGTGCTCTTGAAAATGCACTGATTGATTATCCTGGCTGTGCTGTAGTGATCTCCCACGATAGGTACTTTTTAGATCGAATCGCGACTCACATTCTTTCTTTTGAACCAAAGGAAGTGGTTTGGTTTGATGGCAACTTTTCTGACTATGAAGAGGATAAAAGAAAGAGGTTAGGTGACTCAGCTGTTGACCCCAATAAAATGTCTCATAGAAAATTAAAAAGAGACTAGTTTTAAATATACTTTTCGTAATATAAGGCACCATCATTTGAGGTGCCTTTTATTTTTATAAATTCCTTTATTTTTTTATTCTCAATATAAATAATTTCATCGATGAATTTCACAAGTTGCTTCTTGATTCTTTCGTGATCATTTTTCATTTCAGAATTATAGTAATTTATTAAAAATGCTAATCGGTCAATAGCGTCCTTTGCTGAATTGGCATGAATTGTTGCAATAGATCCGCTGTGCCCTGTATTCAAAATATTTAAAAAGCCACAAGCCTCAGATGACCTGATTTCACCAATTATTACTCGATCGGGACTTAGTCTTAGTGCCCAGCTAATTAAATCATTAATAGAGCGATTGTATTCACTTGTAGAAAGATGAATTATATTTCTTGATTCAATGTCTATCTCCTTAAGATCTTCAATGATACAAACCTGTTGAGTTGAGTCAATTTCATTTCTTATCAAAGTTTGAAGTAAACTCGTTTTTCCGCTTCCTGTTTTTCCTGCAATTAGAATGCTTTTTCTCTTTTGAATAGAGTTTTTTAAACATGACATAATACTGTTTCCAATACAAAAATCCTTTAATGGGAAACTATTTTTGTTCATGAGCCGAAAAATGATCAATGGAAAGTGGTTATTTTTTAAGAGAGTAACCCTAACAAGGTTACCTTGAAGCGTTGTTGAAAAAGAGCAAAATGGCTCTTTTGTGTTTAACTCCTTGTTGTTTTTAATAATTATAATTTTTACTATCCTTAAAATTGTCTCCTTTCTTACTTCCAGTTTTTTTAAAATAGATTCATTGGAAAGTTTAATTTTTAGTATGTTGAAATCTTGAAAAATAATTTCCTCTAAATTAGGTATTAGTAAAAGTTCTTCAATCTCTTTTGTCGATAATAAAGACCAATACAAATCTAAAGCACTTTTTTCTGTAATTTCGATTTCATCGCTTAAGTATTTCGATGTTGAGATAAACTCCTTTTTTGATGGAATAACACCATGAGAAAGTCTTTCATCAAAAAAATCTGTAAGTTTTGTAAGAGAGTTTTCATAGTTTACATTGCTCATTTACTTGAATAACACCTTTAATCAGTTTGCTGACTTGATTTTTCTTTGGATCCATTTTTTTTAAAAACTTCTTCACGAAGTAAAGAGTTCCGTTTGCTGATTTTGCCTTCAAGCCACCTTGGTAGACGAAGAAAATAGTTGGCTTATTTTTTAAGATTAGCGTAGATGAGTTAGAAGTATTTTTGATAGTTCGTCTTATTGCCTCATTAGATCTACTAAATTTACTTTTTGACTCCGCTATCAGACCTAGTGGCGATTGTTTGATTTTAAGATTAATATTAATGCCCGAAAAATAGCTCTCATTTATTGATTGTTCAAATAAGCCCGCTGTCACCATAGTTTTTTTTGTCTCTCCAATTGTGAATTCGTAGGGTTTATCAGGTAAAAAGTTAAATTGAATTTTATGATACAGTTTGATGTTATTTTGAAAGGCGCTTTTTTTTATTTCGTTTGAATTAATAAATGTATTTATGCCTTTAATGTTTAATGAAAAAAAATCTTCAACTTGTTCAATAGAATATTCGTCAGAGCTGCTTAAGTCATAAAGAGATATAACAGCGCAGCGAGGTTTTTTTTGATCAACATAATTTATATTGAATAAGAAATTTTCCCTGAGGTAGGTTTTTTGATTTTGATCTAAATGAAGATTGCCCCATGCATCACACTCAATGATTAAACCATTAAACTTACAAAAACTTGTGTATAAACCTCTTTCAAAAAGTTTATTGTACAGGTTTGAAAGTAAATACCTTTGTAGTCGAGTGTCTAATGTTAATCTTTCTTTATTTACTCTTACAAGATTCTCCCCGTTAGTGATTAGCTTTTTATAATCTTCATACCTGGAAATTTCACCAGAAAGCACGAGTGACCCATTATCAGTACTGAGATTTAGGCTTTTAATTTTACTAAAAGTGTCTAAGGCCTCTTTTTGGGGCTCACTCATGATAAAAATACGGACTATTTTTATCCCTTTTTTTGGCGGTTTTTCATAAGTCAGATAAATCTTTGTTTTACCCATCTTTTTTGCATGGATTAAGAGTTCCTTATTATTTTTTGATGGTTTCGCTTGAACTATGTCCTTATTTTTGATGTAAAAAGACCTAAAATCAATAGCTTGTATGGATTTCATGTCTCCAGGTCCCATTATCAGGAGGTCATTAGAGGCCGCTATTTGTAGGGGATTTATTACAATTACTGTTTTGACAGAGAGCAGAAAATTAAGTAGAAGCTTATCTGATTTAAATACTTTACGAACTTTTTCATATATGAGGGTGGTCAAGATGGTTTCAAATACAGCTGTTACAAGAAACAAAAGAGAGAATAAAAAAATTAAATCTGGTAAGAAGAGGAAGGCTGCTAATAACAACAAGGGAACAACTCCTAAGTTTTCAATTCATCCTGAGAAAAAATAATTAGTTTTTTTTAAAAAACTCATATTTATTTTTAATTAAGAAACTTTTGACGGTGGGGAATTTTAATTCTCCACCGTTTTTTTTATTTAGGCATATAACTAAATCGTATTTATCATCTTCCTCGCATTCTGAAGCGATTATTTCATCAATCATGTTTTGAGGAATGTTGATTTTATCCTCAATTATGCCTCGTACCTTTTCTCTTTCAGACTCCAGTTCCTTTTCATACCTAATTAATATTTTTGAGGAAACGTCAAAAGATAGTATTGTTGAACTGATGACAAGACTTTTAAAAAATAATTTCATTAATTTGATCCTTTTTTTTATTAGGTGATTTTTTAGTGATTCCTTGAAATGGGATTACCTGAAAATAATCCTGGTCAAGATTTTGAGGAAGTTCATGATTTTTTATTACGACTCTAATTACTGGTGTCGTAGTTTCTTTTTTGTTTTCTATTTCGATAAGTCTTGCTTTTTTGAATACTCTTTTTCCATTTTTATCTTTTATGGTTACGGTTTGTGGAAGAGATTTTTCTTCTGTTCCTTCGATAAAAACTTTTGCAGGTATCTTTATTACCGCTTCGTTAGGGCCGAGTTTTATTTGAGGCTTTCTATTGATTTCCCCTTCAGGTTTGTAAGCGCCGAGAGTTAAAGAGCATACGTTAGTTAGTATCAGGAAAAATAATAATTTAGATCTTTTTATTTTTTTATTCATCAAAGCTAAGAATCCTTTTTTTATGTATTTTTTCTTGTGTGATTATTAGTCCTGAGAAAGATAGAATGCCAACCGTCGCAATGAGTATTGCTAGGTAAATATCAAAAATGGAATGACCTCTACAATTTAAGAAACGGTTGGTTAGTAAGCTTAGTTTTTTGGATGTAGAATGTTGCTCTATCAAATTTATCCTTCTTTTTTATAATTGTTCTAGTCCCATAATGAATATATTTAGAGGAAATCAAGTAACTTATTATTTTAGAGGAGAGGATTTCGCCAGTGTTTTTATTTCTTAAAAATGAAGTATTTCTTTTTAGAATACTCTTGTTGATAAAAAATAATAAGTTCGATGTTTTACATTCACTAATCGAAGATAGCCAAAACGGACGCATGTGAAACAATATTTCCTGTGACATCTTTAATGTTTTAGAGATCGTTGCTGCTACTGACCTTATTTTAGGAATTTTTTTTAGTATGCTGACTGATTTAATCATTTTGTTCAAATTATTTTGCTGTTTAAGGTAAGTGATTTCAAACGTTGTTGCCTTTGTGTGACATCGTGAAAGTTCTAAAAGTCTATATACCTTTTCATTTGTTTTTTTTGAGTTTAAAAATGCAAGTGAAAACAAAGACAATATAATATTTGTTAGGAGAATAAATATTAATGCAGTTCCTCTATTGTTTTTTGAACTTTTCTTATGCTTGAATTCCATTCTTTTTTTTTTTTCTGCGCTATATGGATATGAACCTTGATAGAAAAAATTAACAAAATTATAAATAGTGAATAGCTTGCTGTTATATTAATCATTTAGTTTGGTATGATTTTAACTAATTCTGACTTTGCCTTTTGGATTCGTTTTTTGATGACTTCCCCAAACTGTTTCATTGTCACTAAGCATATTATCCCTACAAGGCTAGTAATAATTATGTACTCCATTAAGCCTTGTCCTTGACTGCCTTTAATATATTTCATCAATTCTCCAGTTCATAATTTGTAGAGTTTTAAGCATTAAATAATATCTATTTGAAGTTGTTTTTCACTTTTGAAATTTAAATTTTTTTTCTTTAGGAAATTTTTTCCTTCAATGATTAACCAATGGAAAATAATTCCAATCCTGTATAAGTGCCTGTAAAAAGATATGATTTAGGAATGAAAGAAGAAAATAAACTATTGGTGTTTGATAAAAAAGAGATACTTATTGTTCTTGTTTTTATACTTGGCTTGTTTGCAGCGAGTTTTATTTTTGGGGTGAAAGTTGGTAAAGATTATAGCTTTTCAAATTCGAGTGTCACCAAAGAAGAGCTTGAGACTTTAGAGGTACTGTCTTCAAAAGAAGAGGTAGTCGAGGAAGTCATAAAAAAATCAGTTCCACCTCCTTCCAAAGAGGCAAGTTACGATTTACTAAAGAAAAAAATTGAAGAGGAACTTCAGAAAACAGAAAAAAATAAACTGACTGAAAAAATCTCAAGTACTACCTCTGAGAAAATGAATGAAATTGAAACTGTTGAAAAAAATGAAGTTGCAAGTCCGTCGCCGACAACTAATTACTACAGCGACAACCAAGCAGACGAGGACAGTGTAAATGCCAAAGAGAATGAAAAAGAAGTTGTAGACTCAAAAGTAATGGCGTCAATCTATGAGGGCAAATGGACAATACAGCTTTCAAGTCATAAAAAAATTAGGGATGCAAAAATCTTTGCCAATGATTTTAAAGTTAGGGGATACGAGCCAATTATAAATGAGGTTGACCTTGCAGATAAGGGAACTTGGTATCGTGTTTCTCTTGGTGCATTTGATTCACTCGTTGAAGCCAAGAATTATGTGATCAAAGAAAGCATACTTTTTGAGGAAGTTGATCATGTATTTATTCAATTTGAATAGCCCCAATCGATTTTTTATATTGTTATCAAAAATAAAACTATTTTATATAAATAAATATTTTTTTTCTTTTTTCATAACCCTCTTCTTCTCATTTAGTTCACACTCGCTAACTTTTAAAGTTAAGGGGATTGCCTCTAAAATTGTTGAAACTAAATCAACTGCATTTTCAGCTTTTAAAGTAATTAAACTTCAGAGAGGAAAAACAGACCTTATTTTTCCTGGAGATCATTATAAATTCTTCAAAGATAAGCTTTTTCTTTTTAGAGGAGTTTGCTTTCAGTCGAATGAATATGAATCTACATGGCTTCTATATAACCACTTTTCAAAAGGGACAAACTACCAGGAAATACTTCTGGGACAGAAAGTAAAAAATTATCTTGTTCCCAAAAGAATTAGAAACCTTCTTGATATAGTGAAACCTAACATCGAGTATTATGAAAAACAGTTTATTGGCAAATTATCAGAGAGGAAGAAGGATTCTAAAATTGTTGATAATGGAGTAATCAAGGTCGAGGGGGAAAAGGATCTAGAACTTAATCCAAATGAATTTGTTAAAAAAGTTGAAAATATTGATCTTAAAAATTCATTAGAACAATATAAGTTTACCTTCGATTTAGGACCTATAATAATTAATACTAATCCGAACACTATCAACTCATCCTTGGGTATTTCCCTGTCTTGTCTATATTGTACGGAAAAAAAATACTTTTTACGCTACACCTTTTTTCATAGGACAGAAGAGCCTCGTCGAGTGGACTATGGCAAAAATGAGGACCTTATTTCTAGAAACTTTCATGAGTTATTTGGACACTATGAATGGGTTAGGGTCTTTGAAAACATTTCATTTTATTCTAGGCTTTATGGTAATAGGGCAAAAACCTCAGATCAGTTAAATGGACAAGACATTTATTCACCTGAATTCCTAGCTAGGGTTACGCCTTTTGCTGTCAGGTTTCACCTTCTTAATAAATTGAAAAATGTTCAAGCGAGTATTGGTATAGGTCCGAGTTACTCTTTTGAGCGTTTTCAATTCAATGACAATGGAACATTCGCAGTTGATGCGGGAAATAAGTTAAGGTGGTCTTTTAACTTCTTTTTAAATTGGGAAGTTACAAAGATTTTTACGTTATCCTCTGATAGTTGGTTTCACCCCCTGAACTCTGGAGAGGGGGGGTCATTTGATGTTTATGACTCTGGACCTAGTCGGTTCAATGCATCAGCTAGTTTAAAAGTAAATAATAGTTTATCGATTAGTTTTTTATCCGAATTATTTTGGAATGGTTTACAAAAAAGGCGAGAAGACCTACCTTCAAGTAATTTTATGAACTCTTTGAAGCTTCATTACTCAGTTAAGTTCTAATTTGGAGAATTTTTATGTCTATACATGTTTTAATTATGGCCGGTGGAAATGGAACTAGATTTTGGCCTGTCTCAACTCCTGAAAAACCTAAACAATACACATGTCTTTCTTCTGATGACTCCTTGATTCAAGAGTCAATCAAGAGGTCTTTAAAATTTAGTAGAGCAGAGAATATATATGTTGTTACTGTTGAAGGACAAAAACAGATTGCTAGTCTTCAGACCAAGGGAATGATCCCCTCTGAAAATATAATAATTGAGCCAGAAGGACGTAATACCGCGCCATGCATTTTTTTAGGTTTACTTCAGATGTTAAAAAACGGTGTGAGTAAGGATGACTGTATCGTTGTTCTACCAAGTGACCACGTTATTAACAATCAAGAAAACTTTTCAAGAGATATACAAGTGGCATCTGAAAATGCCAAAAAGCGCCAAACTATAACAGTGATAGGAATCCCTCCCACATCTCCTCATACGGGGTATGGATATATACAAAAAGGCGAATCAATTGATTCTGAATTATATAAAGTGAGCAAGTTTGTTGAAAAACCAAATTCTGAGATAGCAGAAAAGTATCTTGCCTCTGGTGAATATTTTTGGAATGCGGGAATGTTTATTTCTACAATTAGCACTCTTTTAGGCGAGATATCGACTCATTCTCAAGATCTTGGAGCATTTAAAGAGGAGCTTTTTAATGCGTTGGGGAGCCCCGCATTGGTCAGTAAAGTATATAATAAGCTGCCTAAAGATAGTTTTGATTATGCTGTAATTGAGAAAAGCCAAAGAGTTGATGCACTATCTTCAAGTTTTGATTGGAGTGATCTTGGATCATGGGATGCCCTAGAAGATATTACTGAAGCTTCAGAGGACAATTTTATTTGTTCCGCAGAAAACACCCAGTTTTTAGACTCTGCAGGTAATATAATTTACGCCCCTGGTAAAAAAGTCAGTTTAATAAACTGTAAAGACCTGGTTGTTGTGGTCAATGAGGGCCATGTTATGGTATTACCAAAATCAGAAGCTCAAAAAGTAAAACAGCTTAATCAAAAAATTTAGTTTTAAAGCTCTGGATAATTCGCATTTACCTTATCAAAAATTGAGTCCACATGGGCCAAGAATTTCTCATTGATTAACTGCTGTCTTGGTAGATCTAGGTTTACAAGTTCTGCGAGTTCAGGAAAATGTTTTTTTACGAGCTCCAAGAAATCTTTCTCATTTTCAATCGACTCAAATGATATTTTTTGTAGTCTCTCATAAATGTCTTCTCGTCTAAGATCCGTCTTTAACAAAAGTTGATGAAGTACGAAGCTTGAAAAGAAATAATTATTTTTTGGAATGTTAGATAGCATATTTTTTGAATGAATAACTAAATTTTCGATCGTTGAAGTCATGCGCCTAAGAGAGTAGGCAAGAAGTCCAAAAGTGTCGGGCAAAAATATTCTTTCAGCACTTGAGTGTGAAATATCTCTTTCATGCCATAATAAATTATTTTCAAGGGCCACATTATAATAAGTTCTCAGTAGTCTTGAAATTCCAGTCAGGTTCTCTGCACTAATAGGGTTTTTTTTGTGAGGCATTGTTGAGGAACCCTTTTGACCTTTTCCAAAACCTTCCGCTAGTTCATTAATATTTGAGTGGTGCAAATGCCTTATCTCAATGCAAAGTCGTTCAAGGGCAACAGAGTAATTTGAGATAATTCCCATCAACTTACTTATTCTATCTCGCCCTATTATTTGAGAGCTAACTGGTTCAACCTTTAAGTTAAGATAATGAGCTGCCTTTTGTTCCTGATCAGGTGTAATTACGGTGTAGTTTCCTACGGCACCACTAAATTGAGCAGTGAGGTCATTTTCATAAAAGTCTTTGAGTTCAAGGTACCTTCTGTAGTGTTCAGTGTAATGATTCAAAAATTTTACGCCTGCACTCATTGGTTCTGCATTAATCCCATGGGATCTTCCCATGCAGGGAACTAGTCTTAGCTCTCTTGATTTTTTATGTAGCTGTATCAAGAGATTTTTGTAGTCTTCGAGTATAACCTTTAAAGAGTTTTTAATTAGTAATGAATGAGCAGTATCTATAATGTCTGAACTAGTCACTCCCCAATGGAAAAAGCGAGCGTCTTTCTCATTTAGTTGTTCAGTGATTGATGTACAAAAAGCAATGACATCATGCTTTACAACTAATTCAATTTCCTTAATTCTCTCAGGGTTGATCTTTACTTTATCAAGCTTTTTTAAAACTTCTTCTGTAGGGTAATCATTTTTAAGAGAACTTAAGAGTGCTTTTTCAACAAGCAAATATTGAGAGAACTTCTCTTCCTCGCCCCATATATCCGAAATTTCTTTAACTTCATAACGATCAATCATTTCATCTCCCTAAAAATATACCGCCCAATTCAAGCCTAATGTCGCCCAAGTTGCAGATAGGTGTCTACCAGATATATCTTCTCCTTCAAACCTCATATCTCTGCTTAGTCCGAAGTGATTCCATCCAAACGCTGCTCCAAAGTGATAGTTTTCTTTAGGCCTATAGTTAATACTTACCTCTGCCCTAACTCCTGGGCCTGAATAGATTTCATTTTGAGTAGACTCGTTCATAAACCCATAGGCAAAACTACTACTGATACTTTCTTCAATGGCATTGATATTTAGGACATTTTTAAAAAAATGTGAAGTCATCGTAATTCCAACTCCAAGAGCACTAAGATTATTTGTTTGAGAGTTTACATTATTTGCATTGGCAGAAAGGTCAGCATTTACAGAGGAAATTGCATCAAAACGATGCTGTCCAGTATAGGCCGAGTAATTTATAAATTTATTTTCATACCAATGGGAATTATATTCAAATGACGCAGAGATAACGTCTCCAATGCTCATTGGGTCACTATTTAGTGAAAAATTAAATTTAACAAAGCTTAAGTCTTGTTTAAAAGTTTTGGACTCCTCCATTCCTGTTGATTCATTAATTGTGGTTGGTTTCTGAGCATTTAACCTGTGACCGATTTCTTTTTTTACCTCATTTAGGAAGTCTTGGGACGATAGTGCTTGAGAAAAACAACTAAGAGGCAGCATTAAAATAGTAATAATTGTAATATTTTTCATAATTATTCCTCGATCTCCAAGTCTTCAAGTTCGTCAAGGTCAATCTCTTCATCTAAGTCAGAATCAGATGATTTTCTCACTGTTTGTTTGTTTTGTGGCGCCTTGTCACCTTCAGGTGCTTTGGTGTTTTTCCTAAACTTTTTGTAGTCTGAAGATGGTGATTCATTTAGCGTTATGTGTTCAAACAAAAGGTCTGGTAAATCCTCTATACCGCTATACCTAGCGATGTTAACCTTCTCTTTTAAATGATTATTGATTAAGTTTATTAGTGCTACTTCAGCTTCTGCATAATCTGTAATCGTTTGAAGGTAATTCAAGTAAGTAGTTTTACTGCGGTTATATTTTTCTAAAGTTATTTCATAGGCTGTTTTAGCGGAAATTTTTCTTGTCTGTGTGATCTCCCACTGCTCCTCATATGTTTTTAGTCTTTGATATGCATTTGCCAATAAATATATATTTTGATCAATCGCTTTTTTATGAAGCCTATTTGCAGATCTGTTGTTTAGGTTGGCCCTGGATAATCTTCTTTCATTTAAAAATCCATTTTGGCCAACTAAAGCCCATGTCGCGTTCAGAGTCGCAACTATTTCAAGATTTTCATTTCCTGAGATTCCTCCAGTATACCCTTGTAAGTGGGAGGTTGTTGTCGTAGATCTGGCAAATGCACCCAGGTCAATTGTAAACTCAGGTAAGGCGAGGTTTTCTCTTCTGGCAATTTCTAGGTTCCTTTCACTAATTTTCTTATTTGTGTAGGTTTGAACGATGCTAGGGTTGTTGTTTCTTGCAAAGCTAAAAAATGTTTGTAACGGGGTTAGTACTCTTTTAAATTTTATATCTTCATTAGTGGAGTATCTGGTGTTAACCTCATCATCTAAGGTAAACGCTAGTTTCTCATTTGCTGACTGATAGTACCTTTTTTCGTTTATGTAGTTTTCATAGGATTCTAGGTAGAGGGTTCGAATCATATAATAGTTTTGAAGACTAAGCTTCTTAGCTTCTACTTTTTCTTTGGCCATTCTATAGGCATAAGAGGCGTGTCTTAATATTTTTTTATATGTTTTAAGTCTATTTTTTGAAGTTACTAAATCACTATAGTCTTCGATAATAGAGAATTTTAGCTCTCTTTGCTCTTCAATTAAGTTTTGTTTGTTTCTTCTATAGGTTTGCTTAGAGTTTAAATATCCAAGATAGTCCTTTCCCCAATTAAATATGGAGTATTCGCCTAAATTCAGTGAAAATTGTCCTCCAGTGTTTCTTGCTTGGCTTCCTGTAAGAGAGCTCGTTCTCCTAAGTTGTGCAATTCGGTGAGGGTTTATGCTTAAACTTATATCTATTTGGGGCAACCAAAATGAGCTCCATTGATCTTTCCAGTCAATTTCAATTAATTCTCGTTGAAATTGTCGATTTATTTGATCATGGTTTTGCTGGATCCCTTGTTGTATCGCTCCACCAAGAGATAGAGGTTTTACAAGAGTTTGAATGCTAAAATTGGATTCTTCGGCATCCAGGTCTTTGTTCACGTTATCGTTTGAGTCTTGGGCTTTCGACTCGAAGTTAATAATGAGTAAAGTGATTAAAAAAAGTGATTTAATCTTTTTCCCCTTGATAAATAAATATCATTTAATTTTAATTAAAGTTTGTGCTTATTGAAAGTAATAGCGTTAAGAATTTTCTCTAGCAAAGCTTGGAGTAAGGATCCCTGGACACCCTTGTCGGATAATCTTTTCTTCAAGCGTTTTAATTTTATATACGTTTTTTAGTTTCCGGGAGCGAAGTTTTGTTTGGTTTTCTCTAAGCTGGGTGATTAGTGTTTTTTTTCTTTGGGAAATAGCTTTTAAAAGTTTTCTATTTCTTATTAATAGAAAGTCTATTTTTTGTTTTTGATTTATTTGAGACCTTAACCCCTTTTTCAAAGAATCACAGACAATACTGCTTGTGGGGGGAATATATATGTCATAATCATTTGCTTTGTTGTTTGCTACATCTGACGTTTTTGCTCCGGTTAATACCAATAGCAATGCAAAGGTAAGAATTCGATATTTTGACATGTGTTAATCATACTTCATTTTGCAGCATCAAATCTAAAATGATACATTTTACCCAAACCTGTATGGCCTTTAAAATAGTTGAATAATTATGCCAAAAAATAAAATTCTTTTTTTAGTTCCCGCAAGATATCAAAGCACAAGGTTTCCCGGAAAACCCTTGGCATTATTAAATAATAAGCCTCTCATAGGGCACGTGATGGATAAGCTCAAAAACTTATCTAAAAATTCAACTAATTATGAAATAGACTTTTGTGTTGTGACAGATGATGAAAGAATTGAAACTACGGTTAAGAGTTTGAATTTTCCTGTGGTTATGGTTTCAGATGAGACATCCTCCGGAACTGATAGAATTAAACTGGCATATGAACGCTTTTTTAGCGATACGAGTTGGGATCTCATTGTGAATGTTCAAGGAGACGAACCTCTAATAGACCCAACAGATTTGAGAAATTTAATTAATTTTCATTTATCGTCTAAATATGACCTGGCCACCATATACAACCAAATTTCTTACGAGGAAGCTCTGTCTCCTAATAGGGTGAAGATAGCTATTAATGAGAAAGCTGGTCGATGCTTGTATTTTTCTAGATCATTGATACCTTATGATAGGGATGCGCAGTGCGAAAAAAAGGTTTTTTTTGGGCATGTAGGTGTCTATTCTTTCAAACCTTCTAGCCTAATTAAAATGAGTGAGTTATCAGAAACGGTCCTGGAAAAAAGAGAATGTTTGGAGCAGCTAAGGGCACTCGAAAATGGCTTATCTATTGGGGCAATTGAATCTAATAATTTATTAATTGGAGTAGACACTCCGGAAGACTTAGTAAAAGTTCAAGAGGTATTAAATGAAACCAACTAAAAAATATATCTTTTTTACCGGTGGTGTTGCTAGCTCCCTAGGGAAAGGACTTGCTTCTGCAAGTATTGCAAGCCTACTCGAGAGACGTGGAATTAAAATCTCAATGCTTAAGATGGATCCATATATAAATGTTGATCCCGGCACGATGAGCCCGACACAACATGGGGAAGTTTTCGTAACCGACGATGGCGCTGAAACTGATCTCGATTTAGGTCATTACGAGAGGTTTACGACACTAACACTATCAAAAGACTCTAACTTCACTTCGGGGCAGATTTATCTAAAAGTAATAGAGAACGAAAGAGAGGGGAAGTATTTAGGAAAAACAGTTCAAGTTGTGCCTCATATAACTGAAGAAATTAAAAGAAGAATTCACCAAGCAGCAGAGGGTTCGGAGCTATTACTCGGGGAAATTGGGGGAACAGTAGGTGATATAGAGTCACTTCCATTTATTGAAGCCATTAGGCAGTTTGCTCATGATGTTGGCCCGGAAAATGTTTTATTTGTGCACCTTGTTCTTCTTCCGTTCATAAGTGCAGCGGGTGAATTAAAATCTAAACCAGCTCAACACTCTGTAAAAGAATTAAGAAGTATAGGTTTATTTCCACAAATAATTATTTGTCGCTCAGATAGAGAAGTCGACAAAAGCATAAGACAAAAAATCTCTTTGTTTTGTAATGTGCCAGAATCTCAAATTTTCACCAGTCAAGATATGAATAGTATCTATGAGTTACCTTTAAACTTTCAAAAACAAGGTTTAGATGAAAAAGTAACTGAGCTTCTTGGTATGTGGACTGCTCAACCTAATATCCAAGATCTTGAGCAGGTTCTTCACAATATTAATAACCCAAAAAAACGGGTAAGGATTGGGATTGTTGGAAAGTACACTGAGTTGATCGAGTCCTACAAATCACTAGATGAGGCCCTGAACCATGGTGCTATTTCAAATCAGCTTGAGTTTGAACCAATTTACATTGATGCAGAAGATCTTGAGACAGAAAAAAGGGAAAGTATTCTCTCTGAGGTTGATGGAATTTTAGTCCCCGGTGGATTTGGTGAAAGAGGCACAGAGGGAAAAATAAAAGCAATAGAATATGCTCGTGAAAATAACTTACCATTTTTTGGTATATGTCTGGGGATGCAACTAGCAATGATCGAATTTTCCAGAAATGTCGTTGGTATTAGTGACGCGACAAGTGAAGAGTTTGAGGAGAAAGGGACACCTGTCATTCACTACCTTGAAGGTCAATCCAAAGATGTCTCCAAAGGAGGCTCTATGAGGCTTGGAGCCTACGGTTGTGAGATTAAATCAGGCACACTGACGGCAAAAATATATGAGTCTAGTAGGATTTCAGAGCGCCATCGTCATAGGCTAGAGGTAAATAATGAATACGTCGGAAAAATTGAGTCCGCTGGAATGACAATCTCGGGAAGAAACCCTGAGCTTGGTTTGGTGGAGGTCATAGAGCTTCCAAACCATCCATTCTTTGTAGCATGTCAGTATCATCCAGAGTTTAAATCTAGGCCCTATTCACCGCACCCATTGTTTAAAATGTTTATTGAGGCCTGTGGGAGTAATGACTAATGAATAATAAATTAGAGTTTATTTGTGGCTTATGCGTTTTGGAGAGCGAAGACTTGGCAATGTCTGTATCAGGGAGACTTAAAGATAAATTGTCACCATTTTTTGATCAAATCAACCTGACTTTTAAAGGTAGTTTTGACAAGGCCAATCGTTCCAGCATTGTTTCTTTTCGTGGACCTGGCCTAGAAAATGGCTTAAAGATATTAGATAAAATTAAATCAACCCATCATTTACCTGTGTTAACGGACTTTCACCTACCGTCTCAGGCAGATGAGGTCGCTAGTGTTTGCGATGTCATTCAACTTCCGGCATTTTTATGTCGCCAAACTGATCTAGTTCACTCAGGGGCGGTTGCAGCAAAAAAATACGGAAGAAAGCTTAATGTAAAAAAAGGACAGTTTT